>JAEWAH010000281.1 GCA_023391725.1 Bacillota bacterium
ACCCAGCAATACGGCCTGCAGGGATATCTATATTTGCTCATTATCCTGTCCATCAACCTGGGACTGGTGAACCTTCTGCCCATTCCGGGGCTTGACGGCAGCCGCTTTCTGTTCATGCTGGTGGAAGCTATTTTCCGCAAGCCTGTCAACCGTAGGGCTGAGGCCATGATCCACCTGACGGGTTTCGCCATCCTGATCAGCGCCATGCTTTTCCTGACCTATCGGGATATTCAGCGCCTGATCCAGTAACATACGGAGATACGATCAAATGCATTTCACAAGAAGCGTTAAAGTGGGTTCCCTTGTGATGGGTGGGGGGGAGCCAATATGGGTCCAGTCCATGACAAATACCGATACCCGGGATATTCCCGCCACCCTGGGACAAATAAATGACCTGGCCAAGGCCGGGTGCGATATCGTGCGCGTGTCCGTGTATGACGAAGACTGCGCCAAAGCTGTGCGCGCGTTGGTGGACGAGAGCCCTGTGCCCCTGGTGGCTGATATCCATTTCGATTATAAGCTTGCAATTGCAGCGGCAGAAAGCGGCATCAGCAAGCTGCGCATCAACCCCGGCAATATTGGGGGGGACAAGCATGTGGCAGCCCTGGCGGACTGCGCACGCGCCCATCACATCCCCATCCGCATCGGGGTCAACAGCGGCTCCATCGAAAAGGACATTTTGCATAAAGAAGGCGGCGTGACCGCCAAGGGCATGGTGGAAAGCGCGCTGAATCATGCACGCCTATTGGAAAAGCAGGGCTTTTCTGATATCGTGCTGTCCATGAAGGCCAGCGATGTGCGCCTGACTGTGGCGGCGTATGAACTGGCAGCCCAATTGTGCTCTTACCCCCTGCATCTGGGCGTTACCGAGGCTGGGCTGCCGGGGCGCGGCACGGTGAAATCTGCTATCGGCATCGGCGCATTGCTTTTGCAGGGAATTGGCGATACCATTCGGGTATCTCTGACCGGATCCCCATTGCCCGAGGCGGACGCCGCTTTGGATATATTGAAAGCCCTGGGCCTTCGCAATCCGGGCATCGAAATCATTTCATGCCCCACCTGCGGGCGCACCTGCATCCCCGTGGCGGATATCGCAAGACGGGTGGAGGATGAGCTCCATGATATCGCCGTGCCCATGAAGGTGGCGGTGATGGGCTGCGTCGTTAACGGCCCAGGGGAAGCCCGGGAAGCCGACGTAGGCATCGCCGGAGGCAACGGCTCCGGGGCGCTGTTCGTGAAGGGTCAGTCCCCCCGTAAAGTGGAGGGGGATCTGGCCGCGATTTTGATCGCGGCGGTGAGGGAGGCTGCCTTACGGAAGGAGGCGGGGGAATAGTTCATGGAATCGGGACAGATGCTTTCGCAATTATACCGGGAATTGCCGGAATTGGATGGTAAGCTCACAGTTGAGCGCGTGATCTATAAGCAAGCGGAAAACAAGATCTATTTCTCTTTCCTTTCCCAAGTGCTTGTCACCGAAAAATCCTTCCTGCGCATGGAGCATATGATCCGGGGCATGTATCCCGGCAGCCGCCTGGCTATCCGGGTGGCAAGTCCGGCACTGGCGGAGGATTTTTTGGCAAACATCGGCAAATACAAGCAAGTTTTCATAGACTTTGTGGCCCGCGCGCACCCGGCATCCGCCACCTGGATCAATCATTTGGACTGGGAGGTGCAAAGCGGGCGGGTGGTGCTCACCTTTCCGGATGAATTTTCCCTTCGCTTCATGCAAAAGAACAACATAGCTGACCGGCTGGCCCAGGCGGTATGGGATATCTTCCGCTTAAGGGTCCCGGTGGAGCTGCGCATCCAGGGGAACCAGGAGGCGAGGCTTCAGGCGCTTCGGCAGGAGCGGGAGCAGGAGGCCAAGCTGTTTGAAAGCCTACAAGCCCAAAGCGCGGCGGCATCGCCCGGGCAGGAGGGGGCGGTGAAGCCCGCTCCTAAAACGGGCTCGGGGAACAGCGCCGCAAAGCCCGCGCAGGACAGCAAAGAAGCCATGCGTCCCATCAAAGGACGAAGCATTGCCGACCCGCCGGTGCCAATGCGGGAGCTCACCAATGATACCGGCCTTGTCACCGTCCAGGGGGACATCATCAAGGTAGACAAGAAGGAATTAAAGGGCGGCGAGATGCTGCTGGTTTCCTTCATTCTTACGGATTACACTTCATCGGTGTTATGCAAGATCTTTTTTAGATACCGCAATAATTTCCGCAAGGCGGATGATAACGCGGAACCTAAGCCCATCACCCAGGAGGAGCGCCAGGCGGTAAATGATGTCGCGGACCGCATCAAGGATGGTATGGCGGCCCGGGTCCGGGGCGAGTGCATGTACGACAACTTTGCCCGGGAACCTTCCATTACCGTTAGGGACATCATGCCTATCCCCAAAGAAAAGCGCGTGGATACAGCCGAAGAAAAGCGCGTGGAACTGCACATGCATACCCAGATGAGCGTGATGGACGCCACGGCTTCCGCCACGGACCTCATTGCTCAGGCTGCGGCGTGGGGGCACCCGGCGGTGGCCATTACCGACCATGGGGTGGTGCAGGCCTTCCCTGCGGCCTTCTCGGCTGCACAAAAAAACAACATCAAGCTTATCCCGGGCGTGGAAGCGTACTTGACCGACGAGGCGCAGATCGTTGTGGACCCGGACGCTAGGTTCCTGGAATCGCCCATCGTGGTGCTTGACTTTGAGACAACGGGCCTGGATACCCACCGGGAGCACGTGATCGAGATCGGCGCGGTAAAGCTGATGGGCGGCAGCGTAGTGGGTTCCTTTGGCACCCTGGTGAATCCGGGTGTGCCGCTAAAGCCCAAGATCACCGAGATCACAAACATCACCGACGCCATGCTGGCAGGCCAGCCTTCTGCTGAAACAGCCATCCCCCAACTGATGGATTTCATCGGGGATTGCGCCGTAGCCGCCCATAACGCCAGCTTTGATATTTCCATGCTCCGCACGGAATTAAAGCGTCTTGGGCAGACCTTCGCGGCGCCCCAGATCGATACATTATCCTTTGCCAGGAAGCTGTATCCCCAGCTGAAGAGCCACCGGTTGGGGGCGGTTTGCCGCGCCCTGGGCGTTTCACTGAAGGACGCGCACCGGGCCGTAAACGACGCCGCCGCCACCGCCCAGTGTTTGGCCCGGATGATGGAGGACGCCAGAGCAAAGGGCGCTTCCCGTTTGGAGGATTTAAACCAGGTATTGACCGGCGGTGCGATGGGGGAAAACTACCATATCATCCTGCTGGCGTCCACCCAAAAGGGTATGGAGAACCTGAACAGGATCGTATCCGAAGGCCACCTGAAGTATTTCCGCCGCGTTCCCCATGTGCCGCGCCAGGTGCTGCAGAAATACCGGGAAGGGCTCATTGTGGGCTCCGCCTGCGAGGCGGGGGAGCTGTTCCGCGCGGTCTTGAGCGGCGCGCCGGAGGATGAGCTGAAGAAGATCGCCAGGTTCTATGACTATTTGGAGATCCAGCCTGTGGGCAACAATGAGTTTTTGATCCGGGAAGAGCGCGTTCCTAATGAGGAGGCGCTGAGGGACTTAAACCGCAGGATCGTCGCCCTGGGGGAAACGCTGGGTATTCCTGTGGTGGCCACCGGCGACGTTCACTTCCTGGACCCCAAGGATGCCATTTTCAGAGCCATATTGCAGGCGGGCATGGACTACAGCGACTGTGACCAGCAGCCGCCCCTGTACTTTAAGACTACCCAGGAAATGCTGGAGGAATTCGCATATCTGGGCAAGGAAAAGTGCAAAGAAGTAGTCATTGACAATCCCCGGAAGATCGCTGATAAGGTGGAACCGCTGCGGCTGTTTCCTAAGCATCCCAAGGGGGAGGAGACCTTTCAGCCCTTCTGGGAGGATGCCGCTGACACCATTCAAAACATGGCCTGGGGCACGGCAAAGAAGCTTTATGGGGACGAGCTGCCAGAACTGATCGTGAAGCGATTGGAAAAAGAACTTGGCTCCATCATCGGCTACGGCTTTGCGACGCTGTACAATATCGCCCAGAAGCTCGTGAGCAAATCCCTGTCCGACGGCTATCTTGTAGGCTCCCGTGGTTCCGTGGGTTCCTCGTTTGTGGCCACCATGTGCGGCATCACCGAGGTGAACTCGCTGCCGCCGCATTACCGCTGCACCCATTGCCGCCAGGGTTTCTTTGACGTTGACAAGGAGAAGTACAAGGTAGGCGTCGACCTGCCGGACAAGGATTGCCCCATCTGCGGCCAAAAGCTTGTAAAGGATGGGTTCGACATCCCCTTTGAGGTGTTCTTGGGCTTTAAGGGCGACAAGGTCCCCGATATCGATTTGAACTTTTCGGGGGAATACCAGCCCCGTGCCCACGCCTACGTGGAAGAACTTTTCGGCAAGGGCCATGTGTTCCGCGCCGGAACCATCTCCGCCCTGGCGGATAAGCCAGCTTACGGCTATGTGAGCAAATATTTGGAGGAGCGGGGGATCCAGGCCGGGAACGCGGAGAAGGAGCGGTTGGTTGCGGGCTGCGTGGGCGTGAAGCGTACAACGGGCCAGCATCCCGGCGGCATGGTAGTGCTGCCCAAGGAGTATGAGATCTATCAGTTCACCGCCATCCAGCACCCCGCGGACGATACGGACAGCGGCACCATCACCACCCATTACGACTTCACCTCCATGCACGATATCCTGGTGAAGCTGGATATCCTGGGCCACGACGATCCCACCATGATCCACTTTCTGGAGGAACTGACGGGCGTGCCCTTCAAGGACATTCCCTTGGATGATAAGCAGGTCATGTCCTTGTTCACCAGCCCCAAGTCTTTGGGCGTCGATCCCGATGCGCTGGGCTGCACCACGGGGACCCTGGGCATCCCGGAATTTGGCACGGGGTTTGTGCGCCAGATGCTGGAGGACACAAGACCCTCCACCATGGAAGAACTGATCCGGCTGTCGGGCTTGAGCCACGGCACTGACGTGTGGTTGGGCAACGCCAAGGACCTGATCACCAGCGGTACAGCCACGCTTTCCCAATGCATCTGCACCCGCGATGATATCATGAACTACTTGATCACCAAGGGTGTTCAAAGCAAGATGGCCTTTGACACCATGGAAAGCGTGCGCAAGGGCAGGGGATTGAAGCCTGAGATGGAGCAGGCTATGATCGCTGCCGATGTGCCGGAGTGGTTCATCGATAGCTGCAAGAAGATCAAGTACATGTTCCCCAAGGGCCACGCTGTGGCCTATGTGACCATGGCCCTGCGCGTGGGCTGGTACAAGGTGTACAGGCCCCTGGCCTATTACGCGGCCTACTTTACCGTGCGCGGCGACGGGTTTGACGCGGCCAGGATGCTGCTAAGCCCCGAAGTGATCAAGGGGATATTGGACAACTTCAAGCAGCAGGAGCAGAAGCTGACCGAAAAGGAAAAGGACGAGATCACCGCGCTGGAACTTGTATTGGAAATGCACATGCGGGGCATCGCCTTCCTGCCCGCGGATCTGTACAAGAGCGACCCCAAACGGTTCTTGATGGAGGATGATAAGCTGCGGGTGCCTTTCATCTCTTTGGGAGGCCTTGGGGAAGCGGCGGCGGAAGCCATCGTGCGGGAGCGCGTTACGCCTTTTTTGTCCATAGAGGATCTGAAAAACAGGGCAAAGCTGTCCAGCGCGGTGATTGAGCTGCTGCGGACGCACGGATGCCTGAATGGAATGACGGAAACGAGCCAGATGACGCTGTTCAATTTCCTGTAAAGGAAAGATGAGAAAGCAGGTCAAGCATGAGCATGATCGCGGCGGAACAACTGCCTTCCCGTAAGGATGCGGAGGCGTGGCTTAC
>JAEWAH010000062.1 GCA_023391725.1 Bacillota bacterium
GTGTCCAGGAGGCCATGAAGCCATTCCTGGAGAGCTTAAACCAAGTGGCCGGCAGGTACAAGCTGGTGGAAACGCCGGAAGTTATCTCCAACCATGACAGCCCTGTAATGGCCATCAGGCAGAAGAAGGGCTCTGGGATCGTCCAGGGCATGCTGGCGGTCAAGGAAGGCGAGGCGGACGGGTTCGTGTCCGCGGGCTCTACCGGTGCTGTGCTGGCTGGGGGCATGTTCCGCCTGGGCCGTATCCCGGGTATCGAACGGCCGGCGCTGGCTCCCTTGATGCCCAACGGCAAAGGGTACTTTTTGCTTATCGACTGCGGCGCGAATGTGGACTGCCAGGCAGAATGGCTGAACCAGTTCGGCCTGATGGGCTCGGTATACATGAACCGGGTGATGGGCGTGGAAGATCCCAGGGTGGGGCTCCTTAACATCGGCGCGGAAGCGGAAAAAGGAAATGCGCTGGTGAAGGAAACATATCCCCTGATGGAGAAGGCCGCCTACCGCTTCGTTGGAAACATCGAGGCCAGGGACATCACTTACGACCACGCCGACGTACTGGTATGCGACGGCTTTTCCGGCAACCTCATTTTGAAGTTCATGGAGGGGATGGCCGGGACGCTCATGCACATCATCAAAAAGGAACTGATGGCCGACCTTCGGGGCAAGGTGGGCGGGCTCGTCGCCAAGCCGGCCTTCCGCCGGGTGGGCAAATTGATGGACTATACCGAAGTGGGCGGCGCGCCGCTGCTGGGCGTACAGGGCGTGGTGGTCAAGGCTCACGGCTCCTCCAACGCCCACGCTATCGCCTGTGCCATCCGCCAGGCGGTGCTCATGGCCAAGGGGAACGTGCCTAGCCTCATCGAAAAGCAGATTACCGAGATTCAGGCGTGATTTTTACAGAACTTATCCCAAATAATCAGTCCCACATCAAATCAAGGAGGAATGGATATGGTATTTGAAACAGTGGTACCCCTCATCGCCAAGCAGCTGCGGGTGGACGCCGCCAAGATCACCAACGAGACCCGGCTGGTGGAGGATTTGAAGGCCGACAGCGCCAACATTATGGTAATGATCATGGATTTGGAAGACAAATTCGGGATTATGGTGGAGGACGAGGTCATCGTGAACCTGAAAACGGTGGGCGATGTGGTGGAATACATCGAAAAGCACCAGTCTTGAGTGAGTGAAGGGAAACCTTCCGGCGTTGCCGATTGTTCGGCAGCGCTTTTTCTTGAAAGGAAGAATCATTTGGAACAATTGATGGAACGGCTGGGCTATGTTTTTTATAAGGATGCATTGCTCCGCCGCGCGCTGACCCACCCCTCCACCGGCGGGGAGGACAACCAGCGCCTGGAATTTCTGGGGGATGCGGTGCTGCAGTACGTCATGTCCCGCATCCTCTACGAAAAGCATTCAACCATGAGTGAGGGCGGCTTGACCCACCGGCGGGCTTTGGCGGTGTGTGAAGCGGCTCTCGCCCGGGTGGCGGGGGAAATAGACCTCGGGCAATACCTGATCATGAACAAGGCCCAGGAGCAGGACGGCGGCCGCGAGAACCAGGCCATCCTGGCCGACGCTATGGAAGCGGTGCTGGCGGCGGTATGCCTGGACGGGGGTATCGAGGCCGCCATGGAAGTTGTCAAGCGCCTCTGGCCGAAGGAAGAAAGCCTGACGCCCGCCCAGGACGCCAAGAGCGCTCTGCAGGAATGGATCCAGGCCCGGGGGTGTGACGCGCCCACCTATGTGCTGGTGGAGACAGCCGGCCCGCCCCATGACCGCACCTTCACCGCCCAGGTGAATGGGGAAGGGATCCCGGCTTTTCTGGGCCAGGGAAAAACCAAGCGCCAGGCGGAGCAGGACGCGGCGAGTAAGGCACTCCTGCACGTAAAAGGCTCGGGAGGAAACGCATGCGGCTGAAAAAGCTGGAGATATATGGGTTCAAGTCCTTTGCCCAGCGGACCGAGATCGTGTTCAACGAGGGCATTACAGGGATTGTTGGCCCCAACGGTAGCGGCAAGAGCAACATTGCCGACGCCGTGCGCTGGGTTTTGGGCGAGCAGAGCGCAAGGCTCCTTCGCGGCGCCAAGATGGAGGATGTGATCTTCGGCGGCACGGAGATGCGCAAGCCCATGTCCTACTGCGAAGTCTCTTTGATATTTGACAACGAGGACAAGTCCCTTCCGGTAGACTACGCGGAGCTGATGGTCACGCGGCGCGTGTACCGCAACGGTGAAAGCGAATATTACATCAACAAGGCCGCCTGCAGGCTTAAAGACGTGGTGGACCTCTTCCGGGATACGGGCATTGGCCGGGAGGGGTATTCCATCATCGGGCAGGGCCGCATCGATGAGATCCTTTCCCAGAAGGGCGAGGACAGGCGCCAGGTGTTCGAGGAAGCCGCGGGCATTATGAAATACCGGGCCCGCAAAGAGGAAGCAGAACGTAAATTGGAGCGCACCCGGGATAACCTGACCCGCGTTGAGGATATCCTGGACGAATTGCAGCGCCATTTGGAGCCCTTATCCCGCCAGGCAGCCACCGCCAGGGAATATTTGATGTTGGCGGAACGGCTTCGCGGGCTTGATTTGAATATTTTCCTTATCCGCCATGATAAGATGAAGGAACGGCTGCAATCCCTATCTGAAGCGGCGGAGAATGTGCAGGCGGTGCTGGACGAGAACGCCTCCCGACAAAGCGGCAAGGTGGAGCTGCGCAGCCGCATGGAGGATGAGCTGGCGAAAATGGAGGCGGACCTGATCGCCGCCCGTGACAGCCTTTCGCGCCTGAACGATGCCTGGCACGAGGGCAAGACAAATCAGGAAAAGCTTTTGCAGCGCCTGGAAAACAGCCACGAAAACGAAACGCGCCTGAAAGAGGAAGCCGCAAGGCTTCAAGAGCATGAGCATGAGCTTTCCTCCCTGGATGAAGACGGGGAAGGCGGCGTGAAGGCGCAGGAAGACCTGCTGCGCGGCGAGCGGGAAGCCCTGGCTCACGAGCAGGAGGCGCTTGCTAAGTATCAGCAGGAAGAGACTGAGCGGGAAGAGGAACTGGAAAGCCACAAGGCGGCAATTCTTAATGCCATGAACCGGTTGAGCAGCGAACGCACTGCGCAAACGCGCCAGCAGGCCATTGCGGCCCAGATGCGCTTGCGTTTGGAGGAGCTGAATAAAAGCCGGGAGGAGCTTACGCAAAAGGAAGCGGAACTTCAAAAGGCCCATGGGGCGGCGGTGCTTCAACAGGAAACGACCGTGGCCCAGTGGCAGCTGCTTTCCGACGAGGCCGCGCAGCTGGATTTAAAGGTTCAGGAACTGGGCGCTGCCATCGGGGAAAAATCAAGCACCCTTTCCCAGGATGTTTCCCGGCAGCAGGCCATGGAAAACCGCTTAAAGCTCCTGGAGGAGATGGCCAGGGAGTACGAGGGCTACGCCCAGGCGGTAAAAAGAGCGCTGACGTATGCCAAGGCCCAGGGCGAAAGCCGTGTCCGGGGCGTGGTGGCCATGCTCATGCGCGTGCCAAAGCAGTTCGAAACAGCCATCGACATGGTGCTGGGCGGCGCGCTGCAAAACATCATCACCGAAGATGAGCCCACCGCCAAGCGGGTGATCGACTACCTTCGCCAGAACCAGCTGGGCCGGGCCACCTTCCTGCCCATGAACACGGTGAAGGGCCGGGTGCTTACCCGGGAAGAGCGGTCCCTTTTGAACATGCCCGGGTGCCTGGGCGTGGCAAGCGAACTTATCTCCTTTGATCCGGAATACAGGGAGATCATGGAGAATCTCCTGGGCCGCACAGTGGTGGCGGAAAACCTGGACGCTGGCATCGCCATCATGCGGGCGGGGCGGCAGGCTTTCCGGCTGGTGACATTAAACGGCGACGTGATGCATAGCGGCGGCTCCATCACCGGTGGCTCGGTGCAACAAAAAGCCACCAATCTGTTGGGCCGGGAGCGGGAGATCGAGGAACTGCGCCTGCGGGCCAAAGAGCTTCTCAAAGATTTGCAAACAAGGCGTGAAGCCCTGGATGCCCTGGAAAAAGAGCGGGGGCAATTGAAGCTTTCCCGGGGCGAGGCCATGAACCGGGTGCACCAGGAAGAGATTGCCGTGGCCCGGGATCAGGAGCGGGTTCAAAATGCCCGTCAGGAGTGGGAGGCCGCCAAACAGCGCCTCATCCAAACGGACAGCGCCCGGGAGCAGCTCACGGAAAGCATCGCGCAGATCGAAGAAGATTTGGAGGCCATTTCACGCCGCACCGGCGACGTGGAAACGGACCAGGCCGCCATGCAGGAAAAGACACAATCCTTACAAGACGCGCTGCTTGCAGCCCGGCGCCAGGTGGAAAGCCAGCGGGAGCGCGCCACGCAAAAGATGCTGGCTGTCACAAGCCGGGAGCATGAGCTGAACAGCCTCATGAAGGACCGGCAGCGCCTCCATGAGGAAAAGCGGCAGCTCAAGCAATCCCAGGACCGGGTCCAAAGGGAGCTTAACGCCTTGAAGGAGGCCTCCCAAAAGGACGAGGCGATAAAAAGGCAGTTGGAAGAGGATGTAGCCGCCCGGCATGGCGCAGTCCAGACCGCCCAGGCCGGCGTGGATACGTTGGAGCAAAAGCGCCTGAACCATCAAAACGCGCTGCGCACCCTCCGGGATGAGATGGAAGCCTTGCAGAAGGAAGCGGCGGAGCTGACCGAGAAGCTCCACCGGGCGGAAGTGAACCGCACCAAGGTGGAGGCAGACCTTACCGCCATGCAGGAGCGCATCTGGAATGAATACGAATTGACCTACGGCGGAGCGGAAACCTACCGGGCGGAGAAGTTCGATCTATCCGCCGGGGAAAAGGAAGCAGCCGGGCTCAAGGACCAGATCCGAGCCATGGGCACGGTGAACGTGAGCGCCATCGAGGAATACGCCTCCGTCAAGGAGCGCTTCGACAGCCTCACGGTGCAGCAGCGTGACCTGAAGGCGGCGGAGGAGGATCTGGGTGAACTCATTGGGCGGCTGCTTGTGCAAATGGAGCAGCAGTTCGTGAGCCAGTTCAACTTGATGAAGGGCTTCTTTCGGGAGACGTTTGTGCGCCTGTTTGGCGGCGGCCATGCGGAACTGAAGCTCACCGACCCCAACGACGCGCTGAACTGCGGCATCGAAGTGACTGCCCAGCCCCCGGGAAAGAAGCTGCAATTGTTGTCGCTGCTCTCCGGCGGCGAACGGGCCCTTACTGCCATCGCCATCCTGTTTGCGATGCTGAAACTAAAGCCCACGCCCTTTTGTATCCTGGATGAGATCGAGGCCGCGCTGGACGAGGCCAACATCAACTATTTTGCGGACTACCTGGCGGAGTACGGGAAAAACACGCAGTTCGTGGTGGTCACCCACCGCAAGGGCACCATGGAGCGCTGCGACGCGCTGTACGGCGTGGCCATGGAGGAGCGGGGAATATCGAAGATGGTGTCGGTGAATCTGACAGAGTACGCGGGGTAAGGTGTGGGATCATGGGCGCATGCCGTTCCATTCCCCTCCTGTGGAGGGGTGGCGCGTGCGCCAGGGTGGTTTGGAAGATCGCCATCATAACCACCCCGTCCGGCTCTGCCGTCCACCCCTCCACAGAGGGGAATTTGAAACCAACGGTAACAAGAGGTGAAAGCTATGGAAGAGCGCAAGGGCCTGTTTGCCCGCCTTCGGGATGGATTGCAGAAAACGCGGCAGAACCTCACCGTGAAGGTGGATTCCCTGGTGGAAAGTTCCAGGGTGGTGGACGAGGATTTCTATGATGAACTCATGGACATCTTGGTCATGTCCGACGCCGGGGTGGCCGCCACGGAGGAGATCCTGCAAAAGCTTAGGCAGCAGGTGAAAAAGGAGAACGTCAAAAACGCCGCAACGGCCCGGGAGATGCTGCAAAATATCATCGCCCAGGAGATGGACATCCCACGCCCGCCGCTCAAGTGGCCCATGGTCATGCTCATGGTGGGCGTGAACGGCGTTGGCAAGACAACCACCATCGGCAAATTGGCGCTCAGGTTCCAGGCTATTGGCCGTACGGTGATGCTGGCCGCGGGGGATACCTTTAGAGCCGCGGCGGCGGATCAATTGGCCGTATGGGCGGAGCGGGCCAGGGTGCCCCTGGTGCGCCACGAAGAGGGTGCCGATCCTGCGGCGGTGCTGTTCGATGCGGTGCAGGCGGCAAAAGCCCGCAAGGCCGACCTGCTCATTGTGGATACCGCCGGGCGGCTGCATAACAAGAAAAACCTTATGGATGAGCTGCACAAAATGCGCAAGGTCATCGACCGGGAATACCCCGAGGCCGACGTGCGCTGCATGCTGGTGCTAGACGCCACCACCGGTCAGAATGGCCTTAACCAGGCCCGGACCTTCAAGGAATTTGCCGAGATCAACGGCATCGTTCTGACCAAGCTGGACGGCACCGCCAAGGGCGGCATCGCCATTGCCATCCGCCGGGAGCTGAATGTGCCGGTGTGGTACGTTGGCGTGGGCGAGGGCATCGACGACCTGCAGCCCTTTGACGCCGCGGAATTCGCCAAGGCCCTGTTTTGACATGTAAGCTGCGCTGCTGCGGCATATAGACTATTTCCCTTGCCTCCACCATATGTTCGTGTTAGAATGGACTGGAAAAGGGAGGGAAAATGCATGGGATATTCCGACAGCCGCACTCTTCGCAAAAAAGCGCTGGCTGCGCTACGGAACCACTGGCAGACCGCGCTCTTGGTCACTTTTGTGGCGGGCCTTCTGAGTTTAATCATCAATGCCCTGCAGGTGCGCCTGGATGCCGTTGATACTTACGGTTCCCAGCTGGGAACGGGCGATTTGGCAAGCGTATGGCGGGCCGCGTCCGGCGAGGTAGGATCCCATTGGTACATCACCTTGCTGGGGATTGTGAGCGCCTTGGTCTCCCCGGCGCTAAGCCTGGGCTTGATCCACTATTACCTCACGCTTCACAGGGAGCATGAGGCAGGAGCCCCGCTGGTGTTTTCCCGGATGAATATCTTTTTCAAAGCCTTTGGCCAATCTTTCATGGTCGGGATTTTCATCGCGCTGTGGGCGCTGTTGGGCATCATCCCAGCGATCGCCCTTCTGTATGCAATCAGGCCTGTCGCTTGGATCGTGGCATTCATTTTACTCATGTGCGCCATGATTCCTGCCATCATCGCCGCCCTCCGATACGCCATGGCCCCTTACCTGATGGCGGATGATCCTGGGATCCGTGTCATGGAATCCATCCGCCACAGCAAGGAAATGATGGATGGCCACAAAGGACGGTTACTTGTCCTGATGCTGAGTTTCCTGGGCTGGTACCTGCTGCTGGCAATCTGCATCGGCGTCCTGAACGAACTTTTGCACACGGTCGGCACGGCCTTGGGGATGCTTCTCTCCCTGGTAGTGCAGGTGTACGTCCAGTCCGCCATCGCGGCATTCTACCTGGAGTTTAAGGGGGATACCCCTAAGGAAGACGTTCAGGCCCAGGGAAATGTAGCGTAACACCAGAAATGCTATTCATATCAACAAAAAGCGCCCGCCTTCCTAAGAAAGAAGGCGAGCGCTTTCTACTATGTTTCCTTCGGGTTACTTTTCCGTGAACGCTGCCAGCACAGCTTTGCCCATATCTTCCTTCTGGCAGGTCAATGTATGGCGTACCTTCAGCGTACGCAATGACGCCACCTGGGGCGGCATCATGACGCCCGTTTCCGCTTCCAAGTGCAGCGCACAGTCAAAGGCGTCCGAGCCCAGCACCGTCTCCTGGCCCAGCACCGCCTCCGCCACCTCGGTAGTGAACTTGTAGGGGTGGGCGGTGGATACGATCACCGCGGGCGTGGCGTCACGGGTGTTTTCCCGGTATTCCTGGAGCACAAAGCTGGCCACGGCTGTATGGGGATCCATCAAATACTGGTGGCGCTCCCACGCCCTTTTTATCTCCCGGGAAGTGGCCGTATCATCGGCGCTGCCGCCAGTCATCAGGGCGCGCAGCCAGTTTAAGCGCTGTGTGCCAACGGCATAGCTGCCTTTTTCCCTCAGCTGCTGCATCCACCCGGCCACGGTCTCCGCGTCCCGGTCAGCCGCCTCATAAAGAAGCCTTTCCAGGTTGGAAGAGATCAAAATATCCATGGAGGGGGACATGGTCTTATAGAACGGGCGGCGGGCAGAATACACGCCCCGCTCCAGAAAATCGGTGAGTACGTTGTTGCGGTTGCTGGCGCACAAAAGCTTGCCGATGGGCAGACCCATGCGCTTGGCGTAGTATGCCGCCAGGATATTGCCGAAATTCCCGGTGGGCACCACGAAGTGCAGCGGTTCTCCCAGGCGAAGCGCACCCGTCTTTACAAGGTCCGCGTAGACGGAAAAGTAGTAAACGATCTGCGGGACAAGCCGCCCGAAATTGATGCTGTTGGCGGAGGAGAGGACCTTGCCGCGCTCCTCCATTTCCTTTCCAAATTCGGGGCTGCCAAACAGGGCTTTTACGCCGCTTTGCGCGTCGTCAAAGTTCCCCTGCACACTGATCACATGGGTATTGCTCCCGCCGGTGGTGGTCATTTGCAGTTCTTGTACGGAACTGACCCCATCCCGAGGGTAAAACACGGTGCAGCTAGTGCCGGGAACATCACGGAAGCCTTCAAGGGCCGCCTTGCCCGTGTCGCCGCTGGTGGCGACCAGGATGCTGATCTCCCGCGTCTCCCCATTTTTCTGCGCGGCCAGGGTGGTCAGGTGCGGCAGAAGCTGCAGCGCCATATCCTTAAAGGCCAGGGTGGGGCCGTGGAACAGCTCCAATACGTAAGTGTTCCGGTCCAGAGCCTTCACGGGGGCCACCTCAGGATCGTCAAACTTGCCGCTGCCATAGGCTAAGCGGGTGGCCTCGTCGATCTGATTGTCGGTATAGTCCTCCAGGAACGCGCGCAGGATGATGGCAGCGCGCCGGGGGTAGTCCATGGCGCCTATCGCGGCGATCTCCTCCAGGGAAAGGGTTGGGAATATGGCGGGCACATACAGTCCGCCATCCTTAGCCAGGCCGTACAGGATGGCTTGGGAAGCGGTGACGCACGCGCCGCCCCGGGTACTTAGGAAAGACATGGTTTCACTCTCCAGCTTTAAGCATTGGTGGACATAAAAAGGGGCTGGCGGCTTTGGCCGCCGCCCCTTTGCGGATTGCCTGATACGTCAGATGATGTACTTCTTGATAAAATCGGGAAGGTTTTCCGTGTCCTCGCTTACGGAGAGCACAAAGTCTACGCCGTGCCGGTCGCACAGCGCCTCCAGCCTCTGAAAAAACCATTGGGCATCCTTCAGCTCCGCCTTGGAAAGCTTCAAAAAGGCGTCGATGAAGATGATGCCCACATCGAAATTCTGGGCCAGCAGCCCGCACAGGAAGCCCAGGAACATTTCAGCACTGACGATGCCGTACTCCCCGGCATTTATGAAACGCACCTCGTGGCGAAGATCAAACATGTAACGGTTATCATCATCAATAAAAAGCACATCGCTTTTGGATTCTTTGATGGAATGATTGGCCAGGTCTATGATGCGCTTGGTCTTTCCGGATCCCTTCTTGCCATGTATGACTTGAATCATGGTCAAGCGCCTCCTTCGCTATTTCCTCTATTGGTATTATACCGCAAACTTTCCAATTATGCAAACGAAAGTGGCGCGAAAATGGGGCAAACGGGACAAAAAGCCGGGGAAGGCTTCTGTTTTAAAAGAAACCTTCCCCGCATGGGTTTTTGTTTGTTTTAAGATCAAGCAAACCCTGCGTATATTCCTGCCGGGCTGATTACCTGGCGGTCTGCTTTTTTCTTGAAAGCGCCGCCAAAGCAGCCAGGGACAGCGTAAGCAAGATACCATAGATGATTACAGTGTCATTGTCGCCTGTTACGGGCATTTTGCCGTACACGGTGAAATTGGCCTGGGCATATCCGTCTGTATAAAGGATGCGCAGCGTATATTCGCCAGGCGCAAGACCAGCCAGGAAACCATGATGCAACGTGATGATGGTGCTGCCTGACCTAAGATCATAGTCGCTCCTGTCCACCACTTCCCCGTTAAGTGTTAGACCCATAAAGTCCTGGATCCTGCCGTTACCCGTTATGGTAAGGGTCGTATCATCCGAACCGCCCTGCTCAAATGAAGTGTCGCCGCTGATGATCTGGTATTTAAGGGGCGCGGTGCAGGTGAAGGCGATCTCCGCCTGGGTTTGGGCGCCGTTGGAACCTAGGATCAGGATCGTTTCATCCCATGTGCCTTGCGTAAGCCCAGGTTTGGGGACGACGGTGAACTGCGCGCTGCCGCCGGGGATAAGGGCAGTCCCGGAGAGCGCACTGATCACATAATGGGCAGCCGTTGGCTGATTCAGCGATACGTTTTGATTGCCGATATTCGTAACCGTCACTGTCTTTGCCTCAGGCGGCAGATACCCTTCCGCCAGGCTGTCAAAAGTGATGAGGGCGGGACTTGCCTCGATGGCGTACGACAGCGCCGCGGTCACGGTGAAATGGACCGCCACTTGCGCGCTTGCTCCATTGGAACCTGGGACAGCAATGGTTTCGTCGTACGCGCCCTCCGCCAGGCCGGGCTTGGGCTGCACATCAAACACAGCCGTTTCCAAAGGCTCGAGTTGAAGGGCGGATATCGCGCTGACCGTATAGTTTGTGGCCGTGGGCTGTGTAAGCGTTACCGCCACATTGCCCGTATTGGTGATGGTGACGGTCTTCGCGGCGGGGGGAGCCGCCCCTTGGACAGCGCTTGGGAATGTGATCAAAAACGGTTCGGCGGTAATGGAATAACTGGCGGCCTGCACTGTAAACGCCGCGCTTACGGAAGCGGAGGTTGAGCGATCGGTTGTGACTGTGATGGTTTCCGCGTGATTTCCGATGGCCAAACCAACCTTGGGCTGTACGGTGAAGGTGGCGCTTTCCCCGGCGGCGAGGCTTAAATCGCTCAGCGAGCCAAAGTCATACTGCAAACTTGAGGGCAGGGTCAGCGCCACAGTGGAGTTGCCGTCATTTGCGATGGTCACGGTCTGGGCAGCGGGCGTCGTGGCGTATCCTTCGATGAGGCTGCCGAAGTTCAG
>JAEWAH010000095.1 GCA_023391725.1 Bacillota bacterium
GTGATACCGCACTTGACGGAGGCCTCCCGCGAAATAACCACACCAGGGATACCAAGGCCGTTCATCCGGCTGATAAACGGATCGGGCTCGGGTACAAGCTCCAGCAGGGCTGCCATCAGCATGTCCCCCGCAGCGCCCATGTTGCATTCGATATACAGCGTTTTCATCCATACCCTCCCGCCGCAGTTATGCCAACGTTTCGTTCATGCTGCCGGTGCGGTAGCCCTTCAAATCCAGGGCAACGTAGCTGAACCCGTATTCCTTGAGCTTTTCATGAACGGTATCCCGGCAATCAGGCTCCATGATCTTTGCAAATTCCTGCGGAGAGATCTCGATGCGCGCCAGATTATCGTGGATACGCACCCGCACCTGGGTAAAGCCCAGGTCCAGCAGCAGCTGCTCGGCCTGGTCCACCATTTTCAGCTTCTTCTCGGTAATCTTTTCCCCGTACACAAACCGGGAGGAGAGGCAGGCAAACGACTGCTTTTGCCAGGTGGGCAGGCCCATTTCCTTGGAAAGCAGGCGTATGTCCGATTTGCTGAGCTCTGCCTGGCGCAAAGGGCTTTTGATGCCCAATTCCTTCACCGCCTGCAAGCCGGGCCGGTAATCCCCCATGTCGTCCATGTTGGACCCCTCCACCACAAAGCGAATGCCACGCTGTTTGGCGATATCCCCGATCTTGGTGAACAGCTCGGTCTTGCACAGATAGCAGCGGTTTTTGGGATTGCTGGAAAAGCCTTCGATGTCCAGTTCCTCGGAATCGCAGATCACATGGACGATCCCATGCTGCGCGCAAAACGCCTGGGCTTCTTTCAGCTCCCTTTCGGGGAACGAGCAGGACCTGGCCGTGACCGCGATCACATTATCCCCCAAAGTATCATGGGCGACCTTCAGCAGGAAGGTGGAATCCACCCCGCCGGAAAAGGCCACGGCCACGCTTCCAAGTTCCTTCAAGTACTGGATCAGGTTTTCTTTCTTTTGCTGGATGTCCATAAAAAATCCTCCGTTATTAGTAATTGTTAGATGATCCCCTTTATCTGGTTGATGCGGCTGGCCAGGAATCCCGCGCCAAAGCCGTTGTCGATATTCACCACGCTCACGCCGCTGGCGCAGGAATTGAGCATGGATAACAGCGCGGAGAGCCCGCCGAAGTTTGCCCCATAGCCCACGCTGGTAGGCACGGCGATGACAGGGCAGTCCACCAGCCCCCCCACCACGCTGGCCAGCGCGCCTTCCATGCCCGCCACCGCAATAACCACCCGGGCCAGCATCAATTCTTCTAAATGGGAAAGCAGTCGGTGCAGCCCGGCCACGCCCACATCGTACAAGCGCGTCACCCGGTTCCCCAGGGTTTCGGCGGTGAGGGCTGCCTCCTCGCACACGGCCATATCGCTGGTGCCGCCGGAAGCCACCACGATGGACCCTACCAGGGGCTGATCCTTCCGGGCGGCGACGCCGACTTTCGATATGGGATCGTAGGTAAGCGGGACCCGGGAAGATACATAAGCCGCCGCCGCCTCGCTCATGCGGGTGATCAATATGTTCACGCTGCCGCCTGATATCATCTTTTCTGTGATGCCAGCGATCTGCTCCGGCGTCTTGTTCTGCCCGTAGATCACTTCCCCGGCCCCCTGGCGCAGCGCCCGGTGGTGGTCCACCTTGGCATACCCCAGGTCCTCAAAGGGCGCAAGCCGTAGCCGGGTCAGCATCTCCTCCGGGCTTAATTCGCCGCTTTGTACTTGATAAAGCGCCCGCAAGATATCCTGCTTTTCCATTTCCATTCTCCTTGGCATCTTTATGCCAGCAAAGCTTCTTTCAGCAAATCGGTGTCTTCCAAAAGGGTGGCTTCCCCCTGGGCAAAGACGCTTCCTTCCTTGAGGATCACCACACCGTCCATATGTTCTTTGGCCAGGGTAAGGTCATGGGTGGCGATGAGCATGCCCATATCCAATCCCTTTATCAGGCGCAGAAAAGCGGCCTTGGCCCGGGGGTCCAGGAAGGCAGTGGGCTCGTCCATCATAAGCATGTGCGGCTCAAGTGCCAGGGCGGTGGCGATAGCGGCGACGCGCTTCTCCCCGCCGGAGAGCCTATAGGGCGGCCTATCCTTCAAGTGCGAGATTTCCAGGCGCTCCATGAGGCCGCTCACCCGCTTTGATACTTCATCCTCCGGGATACCCCGGCTGCGCAGCCCAAAGGCAATATCCTCATATACCGTGGGCATGAACAATTGATCATCCGGGTTTTGAAACACCATGCCCACATGGTCACGAATTTGCTGGGTGTGGGCCTTATCCACCGGGACTCCACCCATTTCGATTGTCCCGCTTTGGGGATATTCCAGCGCGCACAAAAGCGAAAGCAGCGTGGATTTCCCCGCCCCGTTGGCGCCTACCAGCGCGTATTTTTTCCCATCCTCAAGGCGAAAGGATACATCCTTCAGCGCGGCCACGCCGCCCGGATAGGAAAAGGAAACGTTTTTAGCCTCGATCATGTGTTAGCATTCTCCGTTAGAATAATCGTTCCATCAGCCAAGGCAGGGGAAGGAAGCGGAAAAATAAAATCAGGCCGCTTACTGCCAGGGTGTAGCATACGCTGGACGCGTTCATTTTTCCGCCCTCCGATGCGGGAAAGCTCCCGTCAAAGCCACGAAGCTTCATGGCCTTAAACACGCGCTCTGCCCGGTCAAAGCTTTTGAGCAGCAGCTGCCCCAAAAAGGAACCCATATCCTGCATGCGAATCCCTTTGGGCGTTTTCGCCCGCAGATGGTAGGCCCTGGTCATCCGGTCGGCCTCATTGAGCAGCAGCGACAAGTACCGAAGGCTAAGCATCAGGACTGTGATAAAGATTTTGGGCAGACCAAGTTTCCCCAGGCAAGCAAACGCCTGGGCCGTTTTTGTGGTCGCCGCCAGGATCAGCACGGCGCATACGGTGAGCAGCGCCTTTTCGGCCAGCACAACGGCGGAAACAAAGCCCTGAGAGATCACAAGGCCAAACACCGCCGTATAGGGCGCTCTTTCAAAGAGGATGTTGGAAATGCCCGCCAGCAGCACAAAAGGCAATGCAATCAGAGCACGCTTTGCGATGATGCCAAAGGGGATCTCCGCCGCGGCCATCAGGATGGCGGGATAAAAAAAGAATGCGCTCAGCGTGATATAATCCAGCCGTTTGACCGAGACGACCGCTATCACATACAGGAAAGTGACAAGTATCTTCGCCAATGGATGGAGCCGGTGGACGGCGGTGTTCCCTCCAGAAAGCTCCTCCAGGGCCATCATCTGCCTGGCCGCGTCAGCCGCCTTTTGCATAGCTGCCCCTTTCATTCAAGCGGCAGCCGCCCAACCCTTGATGAGCGGCTGCCATTTACGAGATTTAAGCGGTTTTCTTTTTTGACCGGGCAATGAGAAAGCCCACGCCTCCCGCCAGGAGCATCACGGCAAGGCTTCCGAAGATGCCTGCCGCACTGGTGCCGGCGGCGCTGTCGGAATCCTTGAGAGCATAATTGGGCATAAGGGAGGTGGCCTCCTGGATGTTTTCAGCGGCGTCATATACAGCGCCGGTGGCGGTAACTTCCCAAAGCCCGTCCGTCTCTTCAATGATGGGCTCATTCTTACGGAGTACGCCATCCACGGACCATTCCAACCCGTCAGGATAGGAGGAGGCAAACAGGGACAGCCCGCCGCCGGTAAGCAGCGTAAGCACGCCCAGCACGGCCAGCACCTTCTTCATGGAGAGCTGGCTGCGCAAAGGCCGAGGTATTTGGGCACTTTGCAAGATCTCCGGCTGGGCATGGCTTATGTATACCAGCACGGCTGCCGTGACCAGCCCTTCCACAATGCCGATGGCCAGGTGGATAGGCTGCATCAAAAGCAGGAAAGATCCAAAGGGAAGCTGGGTGACGCCCGAGGCCAATGTTTCCAGCACCACCGCAAAAGCGCCTAACTGAAGGCCAACCACCACGGAAAGCACCGAGGTGATGGTGACGTTCTTTCTTGTCATTCCCTTTTTGATGATTGGCTTATACAAAAGCGGGTAGATCACAAGGCAGGGGATCACGCCCATGTTGAATATGTTGCAGCCCAAAGCCAGCAGCCCACCGTCCGCGAAAATCAGGCATTGGATCACCAGCACTGCCGCAAGGCACAAAAGGGCGGGACCGCTTCCCAGCAGCGCGGCCAAGAGAATGCCGCCGCCAATGTGTCCGCTGGAACCTGTGCCGGGGATCGTGAAATTGATCATCTGCCCGGCAAATACAAACGCACTCATGATCCCCATCACAGGGATCTTTTTCTCATCCAGCAGCTGTTCTTTTCGGCTCTTTATAGCAGCGTAGCAAAGGGCCGCGCCGCTTACCGCGATCAAGGCGCCGCCCACGGCGGGAGATACCAGGGCATCCGCCATGTGCATGGATTTCACCTTTCTTTCCATGTAAAGGGTATTTTGGGCACAAAAAAAGCCTGAAACTATCATCGTCCGCTCTCGGACGCTCGATACCTTCATGGCACGAGAAAGACAAGCTTTCGTTGATATTATGGGGGGATTCTACGGTTTTGTCAAGCCCGGAGGATTTTTCAAAGGCAGTTGGACCCAAGGGATCTTGGGGTATTCCGCTCACGGTTCGGGCAGTACGAGCCGCTGCTCCGCTTTGCGCAGGCCCTGTTCATAGCGCTGGATCTTGGTATTCAGCCGGTCCAGGGTTTTTTGCATCTCAGCCATCCAGGGTATCCGCCGAGAGCCCATATTTTTTGCTAATCTGCGCAATGGTCATCGCAAAACCTCCCGTAATCAAGCTGAAGCTATGCATAGCATTTCGATATAAACATATCACCTGGAGTTGGCTCCAAGCCAAGTGGAATTTCTATCTGCTTCGGCGGCTTTCCCTGCGCAGGCGGGGAGTGTAATATTTTTTGGAGGAGGGTATTGACATGGACCAAACTCCAGATGGTATGGTGTATCCATGAAGATGGGACAGCAAAACTGTATAAGGAGAAAGCAGTCATGGAATATGTAAAGCTTGGCAATACCGGTTTGGATGTGTCCCGCCTGTGCCTGGGGTGCATGGGCTTTGGCGACCCGGAAGCATGGACGCACAAATGGGTGCTAAGGGAAGCGGAAAGCCGCGAGGTCATCAAATCGGCGGTGGAGATGGGCATCAATTTCTTTGATACGGCCAATGTGTATTCCATGGGCAAAAGCGAGGAGATTTTGGGCCGGGCCATCAGGGACTTTGCCAAACGGGACGAGGTAGTCATTGCCACAAAGGTCTTTTCCCGTATGCGGGAGGGGCCCAACGGCGCGGGCCTTTCCCGCAAGGCGATCATGAGCGAGATCGATAACAGTTTGAGACGGCTCGGTACCGACTATGTGGACCTGTACATCACCCACCGCTGGGATTACGATACCCCCATCGAGGAAACCATGGAAGCCATGCATGATGTGGTGAAGGCCGGGAAGGCGCGCTACATCGGGGCCTCCGCCATGTACGCCTGGCAGTTTCTCAAGGCGCTGCAGGTGGCAAAGGAAAGAGGTTTAACAAAATTCATCTCCATGCAAAACCACTTGAACCTCATCTACCGGGAAGAGGAGCGGGAAATGATCCCCCTGTGCAAATCGGAAAAGATCGCTCTCACCCCTTACAGCCCCTTGGCGGCGGGAAGGTTGACCCGGGATTGGACAGAAACTACCCAGCGCTTTGAGCTGGATCAGGTGGCCAAGTCCAAATACGATGCCACCATGGAAGCCGACCGGCTGGTGGTGGAACGCCTTGCGCAGGTGGCACAAAACCACGGCGTCCCCCGGGTCGAAATTGCGCTTGCATGGCTTTTGCAAAAAGAGCCCGTGACGATCCCGATCATCGGCGCCACGACGATCTCGCACCTTCAGGCCGCGCTTCCCTCCCTGGCCGTCAAGCTGACGCCAGAAGAAGTCGCTTTCATGGAGGAGCCGTACGTGCCGCACCGGGTGGTAGGCGCACTCTAAAACGCTGGGCTTACGACCGCCGGATGAGGATGCCTTTCATGCTTTCGGTTTCGTTGTGCGTTTGATAGACAATCTGCTTTTCTTCCTCTGTGCAGCCCATCAGTATTTTGATTTCGGAGTCTCTTTTGGTAAGATCGACGATACACATGATGGCGTCTATTTTCTGCGCTGCATCGCTGCCGCGCCATACGTCTATACCGCCGCCGTCCATGGAGGAGGTGCCGTCCAAATAGCCGTAGTCCACTTTGTATATAAAATCGGGGTATCTGGGATGCGCCGTGCCTCTGGGCCGGTCGATAATGATTGTTGACCCGGCGGCCAGCTTGTCAAGGGCGTTCCAAAAAACCTGGTCGTATTTCATGTTCATCCGCCTTGCTTCCGCGATTTGAACCCATTATAGCAGAAAGCCATACAGGCGGCTATGCCGATCCTGTGTGGCTTTTTATATCTGCCTGGTTATTTGGGAAGCTTTGGGCGGCTGGACAT
>JAEWAH010000106.1 GCA_023391725.1 Bacillota bacterium
GTTCATGCCGATCTTGAGCTGGTCGTCCCCTTCGATGGAGAGAGTCACGGGATATGTGGTCACGCCGCTGGAGGTGGTGCCGATCTGAGAGATATGGGACACGGTCGCGTTGTACCTTTTGTCCGTCACAGCATCCATAGCGATGGTAACGCTTTGCCCCACCTCCACGTTGATGATATCCAGCTCATCCACGCTGATGACCATCTGCTTGGCATCGCCCACATACAGAGAGGCCAATACTGTGTTTGCAGCCGTGTCAGTCAGGGAGGCTGTCGTCACCGAGGACACGATGCCATCAACAGTCGCGGGGATGACTCCGCTTGAAAGCACTTCTTTAGCGGCCTTCAGGCTATCCATGGTCTGCTGACGCTTGATCATCAGCGTGTCGTATTCGGAGGACACAGGCACCTGCGTCAAGGAAAACAGAACGGCATTGCGGTTGGGCTTGTTGTTGACAACGTAGCCGATGCTGTCTATCCGCCCTTGGGTGGTGCTGGTGAAGTAGTAGGGCAGGTTGATCTGCGCTTCGCCCGTTCCCTGGGAGACGCTATTCTTTGTCACTTCGACACTGGCGCCTTCCAGCGTTTTCGTATCGGCGAAAGTGATGACCGCCGTGTCGCCTTCGATGCTCTGTACGACGCCATTGTATTTGACATCGCCGTCATGCACAGTGACCGCCGCGCCCACCGTCAACTCCCCTTTGGGGATCACGACCTTCATCTTTCCGTCCATGGACAGAACAGCCAGAGCATCGTACTCCTTCATCACGTCTTGTACCATGTCCCCCACCTTGCCGTAGATCTTCTTGATCCGAGCGGAGGCGGGAAGCTTCAGGTCAGCCTGATCCTCATAAGACCTGGCCAGCGATGTAATAGAACTCTCCGTTGTAGTTAGGTCGCTTTCCATGGTGGCAATGGCTGTCTTTAGTGCATTGACATCCACATCCATGAGCGGATCCCCCGTATGGACCTGCTCACCTGCCGTCACACGCACGTTTGTTACCGTGACAGGGAATGTTACGGCCACATCTTCTGTTTTGGAAATGCTCAGAGTTCCCGTGCCTGTCACGGTCTTTCCCAGATCGCCGGTGCTTATCTGCACCTTGGTATAGGTGGCGGCCGCGGAGTCCGCGGCAGGTGTAGTCTGCCGGCTCAAGTAAAAGCGGTACCCGCCATATCCAAGGCCGCCTATGACAGCGCACCAGACAAGGATTTTCAGGACGATTTTCAGGGCTTTTTTCATGGGAGCCTCCTTGCAATTGATTGAACTCGCAATATTTGGAGTATATACCGGCTATGTTGTGAGAAAATGAAAACATTGTGAACGTTCTGTGTACATCCCCAGCCCAGGGGCCACGGGCATGCCGTTTTACAGACTCAACCGATTTCCTGCCCTAATCCCCTTGCTCCGCTTGACATTTGTCTGGGAATACCGGATAATGATGGACGCATAAAAGACCCGGGCTCAAAGGAGGTTCAGGCGTTGCCGCACAGTATTACAGCCGTCAAGCGCGGCAGCGCCGCCTATGTAGGCGGTATCCGCAAGGGTGACCGGCTGCTTGCGATCAACGGGGAAGAAATCATCGATCAAATCGATTATCAGGCCCTTTGTGCCAACAACCATCTTGTTTTGGACATTGAAAAAAAAGATGGCGGTCCCGCCTCGGTAACGATTGTAAAAGATGAATACGATCCCCTGGGCATAACCCTGGAAGATACACTGCTTTCCCGCCCCCGCTGCTGTGCGAATCATTGCGTTTTCTGCTTTATCGACCAGATGCCACCAAAGCTTCGCAAAACCCTCTACGTCAAGGATGACGACTGGCGGCTTTCCCTGATGATGGGCAATTACATCACCCTCACCAATGTCTCCGAAAAAGAGATGGACAGGATCATTCGCCGCCATGCCAGCCCTCTGTATATTTCTGTACACGCTACCGACGGGGAAGTACGCAGCCGGATGATGGGCAATCAAAAGGCTGCTGACATTATGGAGCGCCTTAGTCGCCTTAAAAATGCCAATATACGCTTCCATTGCCAGATCGTGCTTTGCCCCGGCTACAATGATGGTATTGTATTGGAAAAGACGCTGAATGACTTGATTTCCTTCCATCCTTTTGCCAGCTCCGCCGCCTTGGTGCCGGTGGGTCTTACCGCCTACCGGGAAGGGCTCCCGCCCATTGCCCCGTACACCAAAGAAATGGCCGCCGCGCTGCTTGCGCAGATGAAGCCTTTTCAGGAGCGCTTTTTGAAGGAATACGGCACCGCTTTCGTTTTCGCGGCAGATGAGTTCTATTGCCTAAGCGGCGTTCCGCTGCCCTCCATGGAGGAGTACGAGGATTTTCCCCAGATCGAAAACGGCGTGGGCCTATTGAAGCTGTTCATGGACGATGTGGCCCTGGCTTACCAGGATGAGCCTACCCCCAAAGCCGTACCCCGGAAAGTTACCATTGCCTGCGGTGTTTCTGCGGCGCCCTTTTTGAAGGAGCTGGTGGACAAGTACGCCCCCCGAGACGTCCAGGTTACCGTGCAGCCCATACTAAATGATTTTTTCGGCCATACCATTACCGTTACCGGCCTGATCACGGGCGGGGATCTCATCCGCCAGCTGCGGGATGTGAAAACAGATCAAATTTTGATTTGTGCTAACATGCTAAGGGCTGAAGGTGATCTTTTTCTGGATGGTGTTTCCCTTGCACAAGCGCAAAATGCCCTGCCTGCGAAGCTTCAGGTTATCCCCAATACCGGGGAGGCCTTTTACCGAGCCCTATGCGGCGAGACCGATTTTTCCGGAGGAGAGAACTGATGCCCAAGCCCTTGGTCGCCATCGTGGGCCGCCCCAATGTGGGCAAGTCCACCTTCTTCAACAAAATATCCGGCAGGCGCATCTCCATCGTGGAGGATATTCCCGGCGTGACACGTGACCGGGTCTATGCCGACGTTGATTGGATGGGGCGCAAATTCACCCTTATCGATACCGGCGGTATCGATCCGAACAGCGAGGATGTGCTGCTCTCCCAAATGCGTCATCAGGCGCAGCTGGCCATGGATATGGCGGATGTGATCTGCTTTTTTGTGGATGCCAGGGCCGGCCTCACCCCCGATGACGAGGAAGTGTCCAAGCTCCTGCGCAAGACCCGCAAACCCCTTCTGCTTGTGGTGAACAAGCTGGATTATTCGGGTCTTCAAGACGTTATGTATGAATACTACGCCCTGGGCCTGGGCGAACCTATCGGCATCTCCAGCACCAATATGCTGGGACTGGGCGATCTGCTGGAGAAGATCGTTGAGCTTCTTCCGCCTGTGCGCGAGGAAGAGCTGGAGGAAGCGCAGCATGTGCTGCAGCTGGCAGTGGTGGGCCGGCCCAATGTGGGCAAAAGCTCCCTGGTGAATAAGCTGTTGGGCCAGGAGCGCGTCATGGTGTCCGATATCCCCGGCACCACCCGTGATGCCATTGATACAAAGCTCACGGGGAAAGATGGCACCGAGTACAACATCATCGACACCGCCGGAATGCGCAGAAAGCGCTCGGTGGAAGATGATTCACTGGAGAAGTACAGCGTGCTGCGCAGCATCGCCGCTATCAGAAGGTGCGATGTTGCCCTGATCCTTATCGACGCCCAGGAAGGCGTTACCGAGCAGGACACGAAGATCGCCGGCATGGTGCACGAGGAAGGCAAAGGCGCCATCGTGGTGGTCAACAAATGGGACGCGGTTGAAAAGGATACTGGAACGCTGGAAGCCTACCGCAAAGAAGTGATCGAGGCGCTGAAATTCATGGACTATGCGCCGGTCCTGTTCATTTCCGCCCAGACTGGGCAGCGGGTCCAAACCGTGCTGGAAAACGTGGATAAGGTGTGGGCCCAGTGTGCAAAGCGTATCCCCACCGGGGTGCTCAACGATGCATTGGCGGACGCCCAAAGCGCCAATCAACCCCCCGCAACCGGCGGCCGGCGGCTTAAAATTTACTATACCACCCAGCAATCTACCTGCCCGCCCACCTTCGTGCTGTTTGTCAATGACGAAAACCTGATGCA
>JAEWAH010000119.1 GCA_023391725.1 Bacillota bacterium
ACTGCCTCCCCAAAGCCCTACCCAGAGAGAAAGTTTTCCAACTTTCTTTCTTTTTTTGTTCGAAAAAACTTATTTGAACCTGTAATAAATCCTTACATTTCCTTGCCAAGAAAAGGTTACGATGCTATAATGCGCATAAGAAGGCTTGTCTATGGAGAGGCTCTTCTTTTCATAAAGTTTTGATAATCTCGGGGAACAACGAGGGGACCGCAATCCCCTCGCTTGAGATTGTCTTAGTCGGCTTTGCCGGCAAATCGTGCGGGGCTCTACAAAATGCGCGGTGTTTTGTGGAAGAGCGCTAGCGACTAAAGGGGGATTGCTTGTGGCAGGCTATGTATCGGACGCCGTGATCCGCAGGCTGCCGGGCTACTACCGGCACTTAAGGGAACTGGAAGCTGCGGGCGTGCATCAGATCTCGTCCCAGGAACTGGGCGAGCGCATGCAACTCACCGCCTCCCAGATCCGCCAGGATATCAATTGTTTCGGCGGGTTCGGCCGGCAGGGTTACGGGTACGAAGTGTCAAGCTCAAGGGCCACATTGGCGAGATTCTGGGGCTGGATAGAAAGCATAGGATGATTATCATCGGCGCGGGGAATATCGGCCGGGCCGTGGCGAATTATCAGGCCTTTGCCCGGGAAGGTTTTCAGACGCTTGCCGTCTTCGACTCGGACCCTAACAAGATCGGCGGGGACATCTTCGGGCACAATGTGCGCAGCATGGATGAGCTGGAAGGCTTTCTCGATGAAAACAAGGTGGACATTGGCGTCTTGGCGCTGCCGGCCAGAAGCGCCCAGCCGGCGCTTGACAGGCTGATCGCCAAGGGAATCAAAGGCATTTGGAATTTTGCGCCCACGGACCTTGCCTTCCCCGAGGATGTGACCGTGGTGAACGTGCACCTGAGCGACAGCCTTCAGACCCTGTCTTTCAGGATGCGCAGATCACAGGAATAATTATCAATAACCGGCAGGGATTTGGGCCTCCGGGCCGTTTCATAGGTAGAGCAGGTGAAAGCGGTTTCCCCGGGAGCAACGAGGGGACCGCAGTCCCTTGTTTGGAATCGTCTCAGCCGGCTAAGCCGGTTGAAACGGGAGTTTGCGAAGCAAACATACCTTACACTTTTGCTGACCGCGGGCGAAGCCCGCAAGCAAAAAGTGCAGAATCGCTCAAAGGACGAAGTCATTTGAGCGAACTATAAAAGGAGCAAGCGCCATGGACCAGACACCTTCCCGGATCGATGCAGCGGGCGAAGAGCGGGTGTCACGACCTCGGGTGACCCGGGCTCAAAACAGGGCCAGATCATCCTTTGACCAATCGTTTCCTTCTGTTCATACCGCAAACCCCGGCCGGGCGCCGGTGCAAAACTCCCAGGAGCGCAGTCCCTACGCCTACCGCAGCGAGACAGCCCGCCTACGGGCCGTCCCCGCGCAGGACGGCTGGGCCCAGGAACCGCCCAGGGGCAGGGGCACCCAAAGGGATTGGAGAAACGATTATAACGGGCCTTCTAAAAAGAAGAATTCGCATCCGTTCTTATATGCCACAGTGATCATGATCTGCACATTGCTCCTCATCAGCCTGGGGCTGTTTGCCGCACCCCAGTGGCTGGGCGTTCATTGGCAGGATATGCCCAATTATGCGTTCGTCAACGGCTCCATCATCCAGATGGACGCCTCGCAGATCGCTTCCTATAAGCAAATGCGCAGCCAGGCGGCCGGGGATACCATTTTGCCCGGCGTGTTCGTGGACGATGTGGACGTGGGCGGCATGACCATCGACCAGGCCAAGGCGGCCATTGGCGGCGGCGGGAAGCAAAGCGACAACGGCTTTTCCATCACGGTAAGCATCGGCAACCGCACCTGGCCCATCGACAGCAGCCGCGTGCCCATCACCCGCAACGTGGATGAGATGCTTACAAAGGCATTCGCCCAGGGCCGCCAAAATAGCACCGCCATCATCAACACTTCGGTTACGCCCTTTGAGCAGCGGCTGGGCGCGGCCCAGCAGCTGAAGGCTCAAAATGTGCGTCTTTATTCTGAAATGACGTATGACAAGGCGACGGTGCGCGGCCTTACCGACGCCATCGTGTCGTATGTGAACCGGGATCCTGTGGACGCCCAGGTCCAGAGCTTCGATTTTGGCAAAAGGACCTTCACCTTTACCGATGAGGCTCCAGGCGTGCATGTGGACGGGGATGCGCTTTACCAGCAGGTGATCGCCAAGCTGGACGCCAGGGAATACGGCACCACGCTCACCGTAACGCCGGAGATCATCACCCCCAAGGCCACCAAGGTAGAGCTGATGAACAGCTTCAGGCTGATCTCCACCTACACCACCGAGACCACCAACAACTCCAACCGCAATACCAACGTCGATTTGTCGTCTCAAGCCATCAACGGGCGGACGGTGATGCCGGGGGAGACCTTCTCCTTCAACAAGACAACAGGCCAGCGCACCGAGGCCAAGGGTTACAAGGAGGCCATCGCCATCTCCGGCGGGCAGAGCGTGCCCGACATCGGCGGCGGCGTATGCCAAACCTCCAGTACGCTGTTTAACGCCGTGGCCAGGGCCGATTTGGAAATCGTGGACCGCAGCCCCCACGCCTGGCCCAGCACGTATGTGGAAAAGGGCCTGGATGCCACGGTCAACTGGCCCGGCCTGGACTTTAAGTTCCGCAACAACAAGAATACGCCTATCTTCATCATCTCCTGGTACAAGGATCGCAAGATCACTGTGGAGATCTACGGCATGAGCCTTGGTACGGGCGTGTCCATCGATCTTGTGTCCAAGGTGACGCAGACCTTAAAGCCCCCGGCGGATGTAAAATACGTGCAGAACACAAGCCTTCCCGTGGGCAGCAGCGAGGAGACCATCAAGGCCCGGACCGGCTATGTGGTGGAAACCTACAAGGTCTGGTATAGGGATGGCAAAGAAATCAAGCGGGATAAGATGTTTACTTCTACGTATAGACCGTTCCAGAGAACGGTAGAGTGGAATTGATTTTGCACGATTTCCTTATAGGCCAGGTTCGGAGACTCCGTCCCCTCGCCTTGGCCTACGGCCAGGAAATCGTGTAAGGAATGTTTGCTCCGCAAACCCCCGACCCGCAAGCTCGATCGTCGCGCTGCCTCGCTGCCGCTCGCATCGCTCGTTTCGCTTGTTTCATCCGTACTGCCCATTTCCGCCACTGGCGGTGGCAGTGCTCCTTCACCAGCCGGCAAAGCCGGCTGAGACGATTATACACGAGGGGGATGCTTCGGCATCCCCCTCGTTGCTCCCCCCAAAAGCCTTCCCCTCTTTAGAGGGGAAGGTGGTGCGAAGCGCCGGATGAGGTGCTGTTCACGAGCATTTTGGAGAACATAAAAAATGTAAGGGCCCCGAAGCTAACGCTCCGGGGCCTTTCTTCATTCCTTGACGAACCAATACTTTCTCTTGAACCCTTCTGTGGGAAATTCCATCCTTGCCCATTCAAAGCCTCTGTCTACCAGATACATATGGCTCAGGGACTCATGGTCGTTGTTGCCGGGGATCAGGATCACCATGCCGCCCGGCTTTACCACGCGCATCATCTCGTCCACTTCAGGTTGGGGGAAATCCCCGTACACATGGCCACTGGTGATCACATCGGCAAAGTTATCCTCAAAGGGAAGCTCCGTCATCAGCCCGTCGGTGACGTACAGGTTGCGGACCTCTTCGCGCTTTGCTCGGTTTTTGAGATACTTGCGCAGGTTGTACACGGGTTCCACGCAGTAAACTGCCTTGCATAGGGGCGCTACGGCAA
>JAEWAH010000147.1 GCA_023391725.1 Bacillota bacterium
GCCCACATACGTGGCGGCGTTAATGGCGATGGCGCCGGGGACCACCATGTCCAGCGCATTCATATCGGCAAGCTGGGCAAGGGTCACGGTAAAATGCTGCGCCTCCGTCATGATCATGGAGAGCATGGCGTAGCCGCCGCCAAAGCTCAAAAATCCAAGCTTGAGAAACGTATAGAACAGCCTGAAGCACTCATGAAGCATGGTTGCGCCTTCCTTCCCGGGTTTTCAGGATGCGCTGATAGATGAACCCCGCAGTTCCGGACAGCAGTACGACCAGCGGCGCGCTTAAGTTTCCAAACGCCACCAGCAGGAAGGCCGCGATCATCAAAAGGACGGCAAAGGCATTTTTTAAGTTATGCCTGCCAAGGGAAAAGGCTGCCGCAAGCACCAGCGCGGCGGAAGCGGCCCGGATCCCCCGCATGGCGCTCAAGAGCCTGCCCTGCTGCGGGATCATTTGCGCAAAGATCGTGGCCACCACCATCAAAACGAATGCCGGGAGGATTGCGCCAAAGCCCGCTGCCAGCATCCCAACCAAACCTGCTACCCGGCGGCCTACCAGGGCTGCGAAATTAAGCGCGATCACCCCGGGCAGGGTTTGGGAAAGCGTGGCGTATTCCATGAATTCATCTTTGCCCAGCAGCTTGTACTTGTCCACCGCGTCCCGCTCGATGGCCGGGATCATGGCCAGCCCTCCCGCAAAGGTGAAAGTGCTTGCCTTCAAAAAGGTGATAAACAGTGCATAATATCTGCGGTATCTACTTAATTTTTCCGTATTCTTTGAATCTTCTTGCAAGCAGATCAAAACTTCCTCTCTATAACACCTAGATAGGACTTAGCATATCGGCAGCCATAAAAAGCATACCACTTGAAAACACATAAGTAAAATATTATAATCCAATGGACATCATATGGTTTTGATTATGAAAGAAAGAAGGGGAAGCTTTTGACCTTGCGGCACATGCGTTTTTTTGCGGCTGTGTGCGAGGAAAACAGCATCACCAAGGCCGCGCAGAAGCTGCACGTGGCCCAGCCCGCGGTGAGCATCGCCGTGAAGGAGCTGGAGGAGTATTATGGCGTAAAGCTGTTCGACCGCATCTCCAGGCGGCTGCATCTTACCGATGCAGGCAGAAAATTGCTCGAATACGCCGTGCCAATCGTTTCTCTTTTTGATGATTTGGAAAGCAGCGTGCGGAGCTGGGAGCGTTCCGGTAAGGTACGGGTCGGCGCCTCTATCACCATCGGCACGCATCTGATGCCCGAATACGTAAGCGTCTTTTCCAAGGATCATCCCGAGGCGCGGGTGGAGGTGGTGATTGGCAGCTCCGACCTGATCGAAAACAAGATACTTAAAAATGAGCTGGACTTTGCTTTGATCGAAGGAACCGTCCATTCGGACAGCCTGCAATGCGATACGTATCAAAGGGACAGGCTGGTGGTGGTCTGCAGCCCGTTAAGCCCGCTGCTCAAAACGGGGACCATCACCCCGGAGCAGCTTCTTTCTCAGCCGCTGCTTTTGCGGGAGGTGGGAAGCGGCACCCGGGAGCTGTTTGACCATGTGATGGCTTCCCTGGAATACACCTATACCCCCGCTTGGGAAAGCACCAGCACCCAGGCGCTGGTCCTCGCGGTGAGCAAGGGCTTGGGGGTCTCTGTGCTGTCCCATCTGTTTGTGAAAGAGGAGCTTGAAAAAGGCCTGATCGCGGAATTGCAAGTGGAGAACCTGCACTTTGACCGGGGATTCCACGTGATCTATCACAAAAACAAACATTTGACGGAGCTGTCAAAGTCGTTCATTGAAATGTGCCGGGATTTTGGCGCGAAGGCATAGCACCGGGCCTTTATTGGACTGTTTGTAGTCCGGGGAGAATCGCAGTATAATGAAAAGGTATTTTGGCCGCGACACGTTCACTAAAAATAAATAGCACGTTAAGGGGCAGTTGTAGTATGCAAGCAGGGAGTGCAAGGTACTGGGATTATATTAAGATCTTGAAGGAAGAGCTTGTTCCCGCCATGGGCTGTACGGAGCCCATCGCACTGGCCTATGCCGCGGCCAAGGCCAGGGAGGCGCTGGGCGAACTGCCAACCAAAGTACAGGTGGAAGTGAGCGGCAACATCATCAAAAACGTGAAGAGCGTCGTCGTGCCAAACACCGGAGGACTAAAGGGCATCGAGGCGGCGGTTTCGGCGGGGATTGCTTGCGGCGACGCGGCCAAAATTCTGGAGGTACTGTCGGACGTTCAAGAGAAGGACAAGCCCCGCATCGAAGAATACCGCAAAATGCATGACATCCAGATGATCCCCTACGAGGGCGACCTTGTATTCTATATTTCCGTGACCGTTAACGCCGGTGATTCCGAGGCCCGGGTGGTCATTGAAAATTATCACACGAACATCGTCCTCATCGAAAAGGACGGGGAGATCTTGTTTAAGTCGGGGGCAGGATCCGGCAGCGCGCACATGACCGACCGCGCGGCCCTGAACGTGGAGGAGATCCTTGAGTTTGCGGACATCGTCCATATCGCCGATATCGAAGATACAATCGATCGGCAGATCGCCTATAACAGCGCCATCGCCGAAGAGGGCATGGCGGGCGACTGGGGCGCCAATATTGGGAAGATCCTTTTAAATGCGTATGGGAACGATGTGAAGGTCCGGGCAAGGGCCATGGCCGCCGCGGGCTCCGACGCCAGGATGAACGGCTGCGAAAAGCCGGTGATCATCCTTTCCGGCAGTGGCAACCAAAGCCTGGCGGCGTCGCTGCCGGTAATCGAATACGCCAAGGAATTGCACGTCCCCCGGGAGGCGCTGATCCGGGCGGTAGCGCTTGCGGACCTTATCACCATCCATCAAAAGACAAGCATCGGCAGGCTGTCGGCCTTCTGCGGGGCGGTAAGCGCCGGGTGCGCTGCCGGGGCCGGAATCGCCTACCTTCTGGGAGGCGGGTATGAGACCGTTGCCCACACCATCGTCAACGCCCTGGCCATCATATCCGGAATGGTGTGCGATGGCGCCAAATCCTCCTGCGCCGCTAAGATCGCATCCGCCGTGGACGCCGGGATCGTGGGACTTAGCATGTACCAGAACGGGCGGGAATTTGCAAGCGGGGACGGCATTATCAAAAAAGGTGTGGACAACACCATCGCCAACGTGGGCCGGATGGCCAGCCGGGGCATGCGGGAAACCGACCGGGAGATCATCCGGATCATGGTGGAGTGTTAAGGAAATTTGGGGAAAAGAAAAGGGCGGCATTGCGCCGCCCTTTTTTATGTGCCGCTGCTACTCCATCGCCGCCAGCAGCCCGCAGATGCGCAGCCTGTCCTTATCGATGATGTCCCAGCCATAGGCGTCCAGAAAACGCTGTCCGTATTTGGGCGTTTTCAGGTTCCAGTTCAAGGTCCACAGTCCCCAGGCCAGATCGTAATGGCGGTCGCCTATTCCGCCATCCGCCACATCAATAAAACCTTCAAAGGCCCAATTGTTCAATATGATGTTGGGCAGGCAGTAATCGCCGTGGATCAACACGTCGTTTTTCAGGATCCCGCCCCCGGCCGCTATTTCCGCCGCCGCCTTTTCCGCCTCTGCAGTCCCTATGTAATCTTTAATATCGTTTAAATGGTCCTGGAGAAAAGGTGTGGATCTGGCTGACGCCAGCAGGGCATCCATCCTATCCCTCACAGGACAATCCCGCGTATCAACCTCGTGCAAGAGCCGCAGGGAGTGCCCAAATATCTCGCTCAGCCGTTCGGGCCGGGCCAGATACTTTTCCGATGTCCCGTCTTCCCCCTTCAAAGCCCTGGTAATCATATAGTCCTTTTCACCCGGCAGATAAAGAAGGACCGGGGGCGACATCCTGATATTCGAAAAAAACGTCTGCATTTTTGATGCGCGAAGCAGCGCGCCCCTGTTTGCTATTTTCAGATATGCGCCATCTTCCCGGTCGATATACAGCGTCCTCGCGCCGGAACATCCGCTGCTTTCATAAAGGGGCGCGCCATGGATCCATTCGTGCAATTCTCCGGGAAGGGACAGTGTGGCGATGTCCACCTTTTCTCTTTGCTCCATTTTCATATGGCCCCCATATACAGGAAGATTGATATCTACCATCATACAACAAAAGCCGTCTTTTAAAAAGCGTCCTTTATAGGGACATACACAAGGGCATTCCATCTGGCCCATAAGGCGGACGTCTCCCGCATTCTTAATATTCAATACCACTGTATTGTGTAATTGCGGCTAAAAAATGAAAAGAATAGAGGAAATTGTAAAATGGTGCAGAAAACTTATTAATTCATACCATTAATGCAAAAGAACGGAGAGATACTCATGCAGATTCAGGCCAACCTCGCGGAAAAGAACGCAAGGTCCACAGCCAATGGCGGCAGCGGCAAGCGGGGAATAAAATCGGTGAAATACGAGATCCTGCTTAGGCTGCTTCCAGTCGTGCTGGCGGCAATGATCATTTTGTCGTTCCTGGGGTATTACACCTCCAGGCAAATCATTCAAAGCAGCATTGACAATGAAATGAAGCTAAACCTATCGGTGGCTGTGGAAAAGATCGAAAAATCGCTTGCCAAAAACCGCAAGGTGGCGGAGGCTCTGGCGCTCGCGGTGCAGGTGAATGCGGGCGTGATGGGAGAGGACAGCTACCAAAAGCTGATGCCCGCGCTGCTTGAAACCAACCCCGAGACCTTTGGCGGCGGCGTATGGTTCGAGCCATATGCGTACAACCCGCAGGTAGAATACTTTTCGCCGTACTGCATGCTGGAAAACGGAAAGCAGACATACGTTGGCGACTATTCGCTGGGGGAAGGCGTCTACTATACCGATCAGGATTGGTATACAAGTGTAAAGAATACCGACCAAAGCGCGGTATGGAGCGCCCCTTACTATGACGAATATGCCAAAATCTCCATGGTGACGGCGTCTTCTCCATTTTATGACGCATCGGGAAAATTTATCGGCGTCGCCACCACTGATATCGATTTGACGGCGCTGCAAAAAATGATCGTGAGCCTGCAAACCAACGAGGGAGAAAGGGCTTTCCTGCTGGATTACACCGGGACGTATATCGCAGACAACGACAGTTCTAAATTGCTCAAAGCGAATATCACTAAGGAAGGCAACGCCTCCCTCGCCGCGCTGGGAAATGAGATCGTAACGAGCAAGCAGGGAACAGGAAGTTTTGAGGAGAATGGCCAGAAATATCTGGCATGGTACACGCAAA
>JAEWAH010000203.1 GCA_023391725.1 Bacillota bacterium
CTCACGGTATGCGTGCGTGATTTTACCGACACCTCGTTCTATGGCCGGGGCAAGCAAAGCCTCAAACCCGGCGGAATTTGGTACACGCCCCAATCGGGCATTTGGAAAACCGTCTTTTTGGAAAGCGTGCCCAATGAATATGTGCAGGGCCTGCGCCTGACGCCGCTGTACGACGAGGCGGCGGTGCGGGTGGATGTGTATCATAACGGAGCTTCGGCGCATGTGCGCGTGCTGTATGCGGGCCAAGTGGTGGCGGAGGGTGCGGGGGAGGAATCCATTACCCTCGCCCTACCGGGCTTTACCCCCTGGTCGCCCAAGAACCCGCACTTATACGATGTGGAAGTAGCAGTCGGCGATGACATGGTGCACTCGTATATTGGCATGCGAAAGATTGAGGCGCGGGAATGCCATGATGGACGGAAGCGGCTGTACCTAAATAACGAGCCGATTTTTCTCTCCGGGGTTCTGGATCAGGGTATTGGCCGGACGGGCTTTTAACAGCCCCCAGCGACGAGGCGCTTGTGTACGATATTCAGGCCATGAAGGCGATGGGGTTCAATCTCCTGCGCAAGCACATCAAAATCGAGGCGGAGCGCTGGTACTACCACTGCGACCGGCTGGGCATGCTCGTCATGCAGGACGTGGTCAACGGCGGCGGAAAGTATCGCTTTGGCACGGTCACCGTGAGTGCGTTTGTGAATATCAGCCGCCCGGACAGCGACTATCCGCGCTTTGCCCGCGAGGCCATCGAGGGCAGGCGCGACTATGAACGCGAGCTGGAAGAAACGATAGCGTGCCTCTATTCCCATCCTTGCATCGTAAGCTGGGTGCCCTTTAATGAGGGCTGGGGCCAGTTTGACGCGCTGAAGGCCAGCTCAATCGCAAAAGCGCTGGATTCCACGCGCCTCATCGATCACGCCAGCGGCTGGCACGATCAAGGGGGCGGCGATTTCAAAAGTTTGCACATTTATTTCAGGCGGCTGACCTTTCGGCCCGATCATCGCGTGGGGCTGATTTCCGAATTTGGCGGGTACGCGCTGGGCACGCCCGGGCACACGATCAATGGCCGCAAGTTTGGCTACCGGCTTTGCAAGGATAAGGCCGCGCTGTTAAAGGGCTTTCATCGCTTGTATCACCGTGAGCTTTTGCCGCTATTGCAAAAAGGTGTATGCGGCGCGGTGTATACGCAGCTTTCCGATGTGGAGGGCGAGATCAATGGGCTTTTGACCTACGACCGCAAGGCGCACAAAGTGGAGCCGGAGGATGTGATGCGGCTGCAAGAGGAGCTGTATAAAGAAAACGCAAAGCTTTGCCTATAGGGCAGGGCTTTTATTTCATCATCTTTTTGAGCATATTCAGGCGGCCCTTATACGGCGGATAACGCACCGGAATATCCATGCGGTTCGACTTGTTCATCACGCTTTTATAATGGGTAAAGGTATCAAAGCTTCCTTTTCCGTGATATTGCCCCATGCCGCTTTCGCCAACACCGCCAAACCGCAAATGAGGACTGCTTAAGTGAATGACCGTATCGTTGATGCACCCGCCGCCAAAGGATACATTTTGCATGGCCTGTATCTCCCGTTCCTTGCTTGTAGTGAACAGGTAAAAGGCAAGGGGCTTGGGGCGGGCATTGATCAAAGTCAATGCATCGGTGAATGATTCAAACGCCAGTATCGGAAGAATGGGGCCGAAGATCTCCTCCTGCATCACAGGGGATGAGCAGGCTACATTGGTGAGGAGGGTCGGGGCTATTTGCCGCGTTGCGTCATTGTGCTGCCCGCCAATTGCTATTTCTCCGCTGTCCAGCAATCCCAGCAGCCTTTCATAATGCTTTTGGGTGATGATCTTGGGGTACTCGCCGTTTGTTTCGGGCTTTGATCCATAAAAGGCTTTTATATATTTTTCGATTGAGGCAATCAGCTGCTTACTTACTTTTTCGTGCACCAACACATAATCAGGCGCCACGCATGTTTGTCCTGCATTTAAAAACTTGCCCCACACGATGCGCCTTGCCGCCAAATCGACATTGGCGGTTTCGTCAACAACGCAAGGGCTCTTGCCGCCAAGCTCCAGCGTTACGGGCGTTAAATGCTTGGCGGCCGCTTCCATCACAACCTTGCCCACAGCCACGCTTCCGGTGAAGAATATGTAATCGAACTTTTCATTGAGCAGCGAACTGTTTGCTTCCCTGCCGCCCCGCACAACGGAAACATGCTTTTCCTCAAAAACCTCTTTTAAGAGTTTTTCCATTGCCTCGGATGTATGGAAAGAATACTCTGATGGTTTTACCACGGCGCAGTTTCCTGCCGCAATCGCGCCGATCAGCGGGCCTATCGTAAGCTGGAAAGGATAGTTCCATGGGGACATGATCAGCGCAACCCCATAGGGCTCCGGATAGATGCGGCTTGTGGCGGGGAAGTGGATGATGGGTGTTGGAACGTTCCTGGGGCGCCCCCACTTTCGAAGGTGTTTGAGGATATGGCTGATCTCCTGGAGGATGAAGCCGACCTCCGTCTCGTAGGCTTCAAAGGGAGCCTTGTTCAGGTCTTTTTTGAGCGCCTCCATGATTTCATCTTCATGTTTGACGATTGCATCGCGCAGCAAGCGCAGTTTTAAAATGCGAAAGTCCAAATCTTTTGTGGCGCCGGTGACGTAATACGATCTATGATTTTCCATGACTTGATGGATATCTGGCATGGTTATCTTCCCTTCTGATAAGATCGTTCTACATATGAGTAGATAAGCGCAAGTACAGCAGTAGTATATCACGAATTTATTGCGGGGTAACGGGGACGCCGTCCCTCAGCGCTTGTCCAGTGTTCCGCCTGCTCCGGCTCCGCCTACGCAGGCTTTAGGCTCACTGCGTTCTCCGCCCCAAGGCTCCTTTTGAAAGGAGCTGTCGAGCGAAGCGAGACTGAGGATTGGTTAGCACTCCCCATATCCCCCTTAAAGCGACCAGCGACTCCGGGCCCTGGACCCAAGGAGGGGCGGCGCGTACCCGGGCGACTATGGGAAGGCCCTTCCAGTTCTCCACTTTGGAGGGGAATTTTTATGGGCTTCTTACCCAATGTTCTCCCACCCAGAACAGGGATTCCAAAGCGATATTTCCCTTTGGCGGGGTCCAGGGGCAGAGCCCCTGGTACCCTCCCACGCCCAAAAACATATACTGTATCTGTACGCCGCCGCTGTACGGCCTTGTTGCGGCGTAGGCGCAAACGTTATCCGCCGCGGCGGTTCGGAAAGGATTAATCTCTTATGACGGGAAACGTAAATATACCCGGCGGGCCGCCGGGCCTCACGTTTGAGTGGTACTCCACAGCAAGACGGATTCAGGCGTTTTTTCTGAAGGACAAATGCATCTGTACCAGCAGTATCGATCCCGATGTGTTTGAGCTGACCATTCGGGTCTGCGACAGGTGTAAGGCGCAGGCGCTGGCAAACATCCTTCAGCTTGAGTATGATTACGGCAATATTCATGGCTTCGTCCATGTGGTGGATGTCTACGGCCACGAGTACTACCCTAAGCCTATGGATGGGCTCGGCGAGCTTTTGGATCAGACCATCCTGGCCATGGGCGGCAACATGCGCGTACGCCGTGTGGAGAATCATGAGTTCCCCATCCTGGGCGAGGCTGTTGTCATCGTTACAGAAAAAGCGCTGATCCAGTATTATAACGACGATCTGAGCGACCGCTACGGGAACGCCAACATCCCTGTGCAGGATGTTCTTAGCAGTATCCTGACCACAAACCTTCCTGATGGGCTGCACCTTGCCACCACCACAGAATTGAGCAGGGACGTGGAATAAGCGGGTTCAAGCCTCGAATAAAAAGCAAAACCCCCTTGATTTCAAGGGGGTTTCGTTTGCGCAGCGGGGGAATCGCCGCTATTTCAGCGCGTTGGATAAAAGCTCGAAGCTGAACTGAAAAAAATCATTTTCATCAAGGTCCAGTGCCTTCCAAATCCCCTTGTCCGTAAAGGAAAAGGTGTACAAAAGGCTGAACGCCGAAAAGAACCCGAACATCACCGCCTTTTTTATATCCAGCTTGGGGTTGATGCTCCCGTCCGAAGCGCCCGACTTCACCAGCGAGGCAACATACATCATACGCTTTAAGTCCAGCTCCCGGATCTGATGGAAATAAGGGCTTTGTTCGCTGTTCTCCCGGTTGGCCGGGATGTAGTTGAGGATCTTGAACGCGCTCAAATTCGCCTGATAAAAATGAAGGTGCGCAAGGTTGGCCAGGTAGATCTTCTCCCGGGAGTTCTCACCCTGATCGATAGCGGCCACGGAAGATTCGTAAAGCTCCTGCGCGCCTTTTAGCGCCACGGCGTAAAACAGGTCCTCCTTGCTTTGGAAGTACTGGTACAGCGTGCGCTTGGTCAGCCCCGCCAGCCCCACAACCTCGTCGATGGAGGTGTTCTCGAATCCCTTTTCGCTGAACAGCTTTTGAGCAGCATCCAGGAATGCTTCTCTCTTTTGGACCTTGTTTGCTTCCCGCTTTGAAATATTTTTTTGCATTTTCGCAAATCTCCTCTTGACAGAAAAGTAAACTGACGTTATACTAATCGAGAAAGTAGACCGACGGTTTACTTTTATGGACAGCATACCACGGGGCAGCGGGTTTGTCAATGCGGCTGTTGATAAAAAAGCGCTTCCGGGTGAGCGGGAGGGGAAGCGCGTAAATGGGGGAGAGATGGGACAGGGCGATCAGGCGGGATGAGGAAGAAATGCGGGAAGCTTACAGAAGCCAACTTTTGAAATGGCAGATTCTTTTCCGGCAAAGGAAACTTCATTAAATAGGACAACACGAAAAGGATGCCCCAACGTAAAAGAACGGTTCAACCTCAAGGACGCCTCACCGTAAATAACGCCTCACCGTAAAGGACGCCTCACCGTAAAGGACGCCTCCCCAAAGACACCTCCTTCGGTCGCCTGCGAGCGACAACTTCCCCCCCTCATCCGCCTCCTTCGTCGGCACCTTCCCCTAAAGGGGAAGGCAGGTCTTGGCTTCCCCTTTAGGTCCTCCGCACCGTCCGTCGCTTCGCTAGGCCGGTGTTTCGCAGTTCCGCTGCGCTCCACTGCTCCCGGTTCGCTGCGCTCACCCTTCGGACGCGCTGTCGCCCGCAGGCGACTGATGAGGATCACGGTCGGGCCACGTAATACAGCAAACAAAACAACTCAAAACCCAAATTCCCAATCCAAATCGACAACAAGGAAAAGGAGCATCCATTATGCGGGTATTTCAAGTGGTTCTTTCTATCATCACGCTTTTGATGGCGCTGGGCATGTTCGGTTTCAACCTGTGGATCGCCGCCAACTTTTCCAAAGGGGCGGAGCTGCCCACCTGCTACACGCCGATGAATTACATCACGGCTGGGCTTGTCCTGCTCACCGTGATCATTGCCCTGGTACGCAAATAACCTTGCGCCACCGGAGGGCGAGCATAGCCTCCTTTTGAAAGGAGGTGGCACGGCGAAGCCGTGACGGAGGATTGCCTAGCAAACCTGAAGCCTGACGTAGGCGAAGCCGAAGGCAGGCGGAACACACCGGCCTTAAGCAGCGCCTGGAGGGTGAACGCAGTGAGCCTGGAGCAGAGGAGCGTAGCGGAACTGCGGAACACCGGGCAAACGAAGTGCAGCACGGTGCGAAAGGGACGGTGCGAAGGCGGAGGGCGAGAATAGCCTCCTTTTGAAAGGAGGTGGCACGGCGAAGCCGTGACGGAGGATTGCCTAGCGAACCTGAAGCCTGACGTAGGTGAAGCCGAAGGCAGGCGGAACACCGGGCAAGCGAAGTGCAGCACGGTGCGAAGAAAAAGGAGAAATCTTATGAAGAAAATGTCTTTGATGGGCGTGGCGGGTAAGATCATGCTGGTCCTGCTTCCCGCCCTTGTGGTAACCGAAGGCCTGAGCCTGTATTTTGCGCCGGCCTTCCGCCTGACGGAAGATGATAGAAGCCTTGTCACTGTCGCCGTCCTTGTTGCTGCCGTTGGCTTCGCGCTGAACCTTCTGGCCGCGTTCCATATGCTGGGCGCCTACAAAAAGGGCCAATTGGCCACGGGCGGGCTGTACGCGCTGTTTTTGAACCCCATGTATACCTGCCAGCTGCTGCTTACCGTGCCGGGGCTGCTGCTGCTGTTCAACTCCTGGTTCACCCTCTTTACCATCGTGCCCGCCTTTATCGCCTTTAAGGTGTATGCTAAAGAGGAAGAACAGTACCTGATCGAAAAGTTCGGCACGCAGTATCTGGCCTACAGGAAAAAAGTCGTGTTCAAGTTCCTGTAAAACGGCCTGCCTCCCAAAATAAAGATTTCCGGGCTTCCCGCAGGGGAGGCCCGGAAATCTTTTATGATCGATCATGCATCCTTACAGCGCCATGGTGTTCCCCTCATCATCATATCCCGCGAGCTTGAATTGGGTGGTGAGGCGGTGCAAAGCTTCGGACTGGGCGCTCATTTCCTCGCTGGCGGCGGCGCTTTCTTCGGCGGTGGCGCTGTTCCGCTGCACCACTTGGGTGACCAGGCCGATGCTGGCGTTGACCTTTGAAATGGCGTCGCGCTGCTTTTGGGAAGTGTTTACAATCTGGGTGACAAGGCTGCCGTTTTCGTTGATACCGGCCATGATCTCATTGAGCGATCCCGCAGTCTCCCCTGCGATGCGCACGCCCAAATCCACCTTCTGGGTGGAATCGGTAAGGAGCGCGCCCGTTTCCTTGGCGGCCTCGGCGGATTTGGCGGCAAGGTTTCGCACCTCGTCGGCCACCACGGCAAAGCCCCTGCCATGGGCTCCGGCGCGGGCGGCCTCCACCGAGGCGTTCAGCGACAGCAGGTTCGTTTGGAAGGCGATCTCGTTGATGACCTTGATGATCTTTAAGATGGACTGGTTGGCCACGTTGATTTCCTTTACGGCCTCGGTCATCTTTTGCATCTGCCCGGCGCCCTTTTGCGCGCTTCCCTTAATGGTTTCGGCAAGCGCCGCAGCCTTTTGGGCCATATCGGTGTTCTCACGTGTCTTCTCATCCATTTCGCGGATGATGGCCGACAGTTTTTCTACCGCGGCGGTCTGCTCCATGGCGCCCTGGGAAAGGTATTGGGCGCTGTCGGCAATCTGCCTGGAGC
>JAEWAH010000136.1 GCA_023391725.1 Bacillota bacterium
GAGCCCAGCTCATCCAGCAGTACCAAGCTTTCCGGGCCCGTCTCCTTCAGGATAGCCAGGATATTGGTCATGTGGGCGGAGAAGGTGGACAGGTTCTGAGAAATGCTCTGTCCATCGCCGATATCGCACAGCACATTGCTGTGCATGCAAAGCTCCGTCCCTTCCCCGGCGGACACGTGCAGCCCGCTTTGGGCCATCATGGAAAGCAGGCCCACGGTTTTGAGGGCCACAGTCTTGCCCCCGGTATTGGGGCCGGTAATGACCACGCCGGATACTTCCCCGCCCAGCACAAAATTAAGCGGCACACACTTGTCTTTGTCGATCAGGGGATGGCGGCCCTTTGTGATCAGAATGCGCCGGCCGGTGGTGAGCTTGGGCTCGATACCTTCCATCCGGGCACTCAACGTGCCCTTGGCAAAGGCGAAATCCAGCGCTTCAAACGTATCCCGGTTCATTTCCAAAGTGGACAGGCAGCCTTCCGCCAAGGCAGTGAGGGCGTACAGGATGCGGCGCACCTCGTTTTCTTCCCGGATCTGAAGCTCACTCAATTCTTCTTGCAGCTTTGTGACGGCGGTGGGCTCGATGAATACTGTGCCCCCGGAGGCGGAGATATCCACCACGGTACCCGGCACATGCGCCCGATGCTCGCGTTTGACCGGAAGGGCCAGACGACCGCCCCGGGTAACAACGAAATTGTCGGAAAACCAGGCGCGGTTGCTTTGCAGGATGCCGTTAAGCCGCGTCTTGATCTGCCCGTTCCACTGTTCCATCTTTCGGCGTACGTCCCGAAGCTCGGCGGAAGCGTTGCTGTCCACCATTTCGCCCCGGATGCAGCGGATGATCTCCCCTTCCAGTTCGGGAAGTTCGGTAAGGGCCCGGCCATACCCGGAAAGGCCGGTATTCAGGTATTCGCCCCTGGATAAATACGATCGCATCCGGCGGCAGGAGGCCAGGAATTGGGCGATGGCCAGGAACTGCTCCGGGCCTAACAGCCCGCCAGCCTTGAGCAACGGGATGATCTTTTCCAGCGCGTCCATGGAGCTGATGGGCGGGCTGCCAAGCGCGTCCAGTATGCGCCTGGCTTCCGTGGTCTGGGTAAGGCGGCTCCGGCATTCTCTTTCAGAAAGCGCCGGGGCAAGGGCTATGATCCAATCCTTGGCCCGCTGGGTCGAAGCGATCCCGCAGAGCATCTCCTTGATCTTGTCAAATTCCAATGTTGTTTCAGGCGTTACCAATGGGTTTCCCTCCTAATCGCGTAAAAGCAATGCCCGCAGAAACATCATCTGTCCCTTGTTAAGGGCAGAATGCTCCCGCGGGCATACAAGCCTTTCGCCGACGCCGGACATGGCCGGGCCAGTTAAAAAAACGGCAGAGGTAAAGCCCTCTGCCGCGGTAGGCTAAATATTTGGAAGCAGTCTGTAAAGGGCAGATGCGGGAAGGTGCACAAAACAGGCAGGCCCAGCCTGCAGATTTTCCGCCCGTTCCCTAAGGATTCTTCAGTTATGAAGCCCCTTTACAGACAAGACCGACATCCAAATACCTCCATAATCTATTTCCGGCGACAGTATAGCAAACGGGACAAGCGGCTGTCAAGAGAAATGTTTTGGTTACGGCGGGATCTGCCCCGCACCACCGTGAAAACTTCCTTAGGGGACAGTAATGTGTCCGGATGGATGGGCAGGATTATTACCCCTGCGAAATCATTTATTAACCAATCAATATGTTGACCTCATGCAAACGGTTTGTTATAATATAAACGATCTCGCGAGAGAATCAACTATAGGAGGGAATCCAATGAAAAAGGTCCTGTCTGCCCTGTTGGCCGTCCTACTGCTTACCCTGCCCGTATTGGCTCTGGCCACCGGCATCACCGCAGAAGGCACCTACACGGATGGCGTGTATGTGGGCGAGGCGGAAGGTTTTGCGGGTCCGCTGAAGGTTGAAGTCACCATCGAAGGCGGCGCCATCAAAGACATTAAGCTTCTTGAAACTGCCGACACCGAAGCCATTTACACCCAGGCGGTGGATAACGTGCTGCCCGCTATCATTGCGGCCAACACCGTCACCGGCATCGATGTGAAAGCCGGCGCCACCTTCTCCTCCACTGGTATGCTGGCTGCCGTAGCCGCCGCCCTGAAACAAGCCGGGGCCACCGTGACGCTGCCCGCACCCAAGGAGGAAGCGGTCGCCGCCGAACCTACGAAAGTAGCCAGCGGCACCGTTTACATGGGCTTGGGCTCCGTGCCCAACTTCCGCAAGGGCCCCGGCAAAGATCCCACTGAGACCCAGGTCTATTCCTTCAACGTCACCATGGCCTCCGTGCTCTTTGACGAGAATGGCCGCATCCTCAACGCGGACGTGGACATTTACGAGGTCAGCACCCCCAACTATGATGGGGAAAGCATGCCCCACTTCTCCGGCTGGCCGGGGAAAGAAGGCTACAACGTGTTCGATCATAAGACCGAAACGGTGACCGGCGTTTCTGAAAACACCGATGAACTGGCCGCTGCAGAAGTCAACGGCTGGCTGACCAAACGTGAGCGCGGCGCAAGCTACGACATGAACCCGCAGAACGAATGGTTCCAGCAGATGAACTACTACGAGTCCATGTTTGTGGGCAAGACCGTGGAAGAGATCCGGGCATGGTTCACAAAGTACACCTCCACCCGCAACGGCCGGCCCATCAAGCTCAACTCCGAGAATGAAGACGACATCAAGGCCCTGGCTGCCATGAGCGAGGAAGACAAGGCCGTGCTGGCCGATGTGACCTCCCACGCCACCATCAGCCTGTCTGACGCCCATGGTCTGATCCTGGAAGCCCTCGAAAAGGCCTATGCGAACCGGCAGCCGGTGCTGACTGTTGGAGACTGATCTTTTCCTGTTTCTTGTTAAAGAGGGCGGTATGAAGCAATTCATACCGCCCTCTTTTAGGGTCTGTCCTATGGATGCAGTTTTCTTAATAGAAGCCAGGGTGGCTGCATTTACGCCTCCGTCCCCTTGCTCTCGATCCAGCCCTGTTTTTGCCAGTGGGCTTTATCCACGAGGTTCCAGTCATTCTTTTTCATCATTCCCTTCATAGCGGCGAACATGACACTGCGTATAAAGGGCGGCGGCAAACGTTTAATATTGGAGATGGCCTTTATGATCCGCCGGGCCAGCGCATCGGCCTTGCGCCTCATTTTCTCCTGTTTTTCGGGCTTAACATCGTCCCACTTGGCGGCTGTAACGGCGGTCTTGAGGCTGAACTGGCGCTTGACGCCCCAAAACCGGAGGGTATTGTTAAGGGTCTTGGCGGCATGGCCTTTGCCGGCGCCGGCGGTGGTGACGACGCTCAGACCCACCTTATTGAACATACGGGGATCGGGCCGATGGCTCATCCACATATAGCACAAATGATCCAGCAGCGCCTTCATCTGCCCGCTCACGTCCATCGCGTACACGGGGGAAGCCAGGAGGATCAGGTCCGCCTCCAGCAAAGCCGATGCAATGGGCGCCACGTCGGCGGCATGAGGGCATTTTTCCTCACCCTTAAAAAAACAGGTGAAGCAGCTGTTGCAGAAATGATCCATATCCCGGGGCAAAAAAAACTCCCGATTATCAAGAGGGCCGCGGCGTGAAAGAGCCTCAAGAACAAGCTGCGCGGCGTGATAGGTGCTGCCATGGCGCATGTTGCCATAGATGGTCACGACCTTCATAAGTAAGCTCCTTTCGTAAGTCGCCTATAAGGCAAGGGCGTCCCGGAAAAAACGAACAAAGCCGGGACCTATATCCCGATGGCTGTTCAATCGCTCCTCAGGAGTCAGGTCAAGGAAATACTTTCCAGAGGGCATCGATCGAGAAAGGGAATCCAGAGGCCAGCCGGGAGTGCGCTTTTCATGGGGCTTGTCCGTAAGTAAAAATGTGCTGAATCCAATGTCCTCCCCATCATACTCCCACACAAGCCCTTCGCCCATTATCAGGCAGATGGCGTTTTGATACCTTGCTTTCAAGGCTCCATCCTTGCCATATTCCCGGACGAGACCAGCATAGTACGCTATCATTTCCTCATCGGAGAGGGAGCGCCCCTCCGGCCTGCGCGCATGGACGCCGGGGCTCTTCTCCTTGGGCAAGCCCTCAATGAACAGGCCCGAATCACAGGAGAACACGGGCCGCAAAAAAGCCCTGTAATAGCATTGCGCTTTTTGCCGGGCGTTTTCAAGGGGCGTTACGCCATCCTCCGGAGCATCCGGAGCTGAGCCGTCAAGTCCATCGATCGCAAGGGGCAGATCCTTGAGCATCCCCCGCATATGGCTCAGCTTCGCGGGATTTCCCGTGCCGTATAGCAAACGGATCATTCTTATTCTCCCAACGCGATCTTTAGTATCTGCATATTATTACGCATCCCGTCCTCATAGGCGGTAAGTGCGCCATCATCCATGGGGCCTGTTACCAGCGGGTCCAAGGAGTACATTTTCGCGCCCGTTTCTGCAGCCAGCGTCTTTGCGGCCAGGTCAGGATACTGCGGCTCGGTGAACAGCGGAGGCAGGCCCAAACCCTTCACCGTATCGGTAAGCTGGGCCAACTGGGCGGGGCTTAGCGCCTCCCCGGGCTCGTGGGTCACCACCGCGGCCACGTGCAGACCGTAAGCATTGGCAAAGTAGGGGAACGCTTCATGGAAGGTCACGATGTCCTTGCGTGGAAGATCCGCAAGCCCCTGGGTAAGTTCCGCGTCCAGCTTAGAAAGCCTGTCAAGGTACCCTTCGGCATTTTTGCCGATGGCCTCCGCCTGGTCCGGGAAGATGTTTTGCAAGCCATCCCGCCGATTCTCAACCATCTTCATGGCATTCTTTACATCCAGCCAGATATGCGCGTTGGCCGTTTCCTCCTGCGTGCCCAGGACGAGGGTCTGCTGCCCTTCCTCCTTAAAAAGGGGGATCCCCTGGGAGGCGTCCACTACCTGTAATTGAGGAAACTGGGCCGCTACGGTATCCAGATAGCTTTCCATGCCCGCCCCGTTGATTAAAAAAGCCTGGGCCGAAGACAGCGTGCGCATGTCCCCGGTGAGCAGCTGGTAGTCGTGCAGGCATCCGGTGTCGGGCGCGGCCAGATTGACCACATTGATTTCCTCAATGCCCTCCGTCAGGTTCCGTGTCAGCGCATAGATGGGGTAAAAGGAAGTCACAACGGTCTTTTCCTGCGCCATGGCCTGGCACGACGTCAATAGTATCATCAGGGCCAAAGCCCATGGCAAAAATTTTTTCATATCAAAACCACCTTGCTTGTTGGAGTACGGCGCTATTGTATCATCCTTACACTTATAAGGCAAGTTGGCAAATAAAAGGAATAGTGTAAGAACGGTGGGGATGGAGCCTTTGGATGCGAGGAAGAATCCTTTTGAGAAAGGCTCCTTCCCCGCACCCCTTCCGCGAAAACTCAAAAAACAAATGAATAATACCAATTAAAACTTTTTATATGCACAGGCTTTAGAAGAAAATCTAATAAAGCCGCCTGTCCTCCTGAACGAAGTGAAGGATCTTAGCCTGTTATGCTGCGCCAAGATCCTTCGTCTCTCGCTCCTCAGGATGACAGTTTACAGGACTCGGTTTGTTCGCAGGATTCGTTTTCTTTCTATGGACAGACACTTGTGGACGCATTTATGGTTTTCGAATGCTAGAGTAAAGGTGATTGCGGTGAAAGAAAAAAAGGTGGTACAATGAGGAAAATACGCCAATGGGAGCTCAACGGAGTACGCACAAAACATGAAACAGCTTCTGATCTATAAAAAAGAACGCCGCTTGTCCCTTTTGGACGATTCGGGGCGGGAAGTTTTCCCCTGCCCGGTGGGCCTGGGCTTTGCGCCTCTTGGGCCAAAGGAGCAAGAAGGCGACGGCAGGACCCCGGAGGGGTCGTATTTTATCTGCCTCAGGCGGGAGACCGGCAAGTATGGGATGGCCCTTGGGGTCAGCTATCCCAATGAGGATGACGCCCAAAGGGCCTTCCTTGCGGGGCGAATCAATGAAAAGACATGGACTGCCATCACTTCCGCCAACCGGGAGTATAGACGGCCGCCCTGGGGCACGGCATTGGGCGGAGAGATCTACCTGCACGGCGGCGGCGCTTCAGACTGGACTGCGGGCTGCATCGCGCTTTCCGACGAGGATATGAAAAATCTCTTTCCCCTGGTGGAAGAAAGAGATCAAGTCATCATATTCCCTTGAAAAAAATCAGATCAACATATCGCGACACTTTTCCAGCGTTGCCCGAAGGGCTCGGTTGGAGACTTTTTTCGGGTCTTTTTCAACAAAGCAGCATAACGTTTCGGGCCTAAAGACGGCCTGGGCGGCGTCCAGCATGTCCACCACGGTAAGGTCCGCGTGCAGCCGCGCCCGGGTCTCCACGTCGCATTCCTCGCTGCTTCCAAACAGCCAGGCAAAGCCCAGCGTCTCATTCATGCCCGAGGCGTTATCCAGGTCCATTTGCTCATTGTCGGTATAATGC
>JAEWAH010000265.1 GCA_023391725.1 Bacillota bacterium
GGCGGATCCCTTTATATCGTCATTCGCAAGCAGCAGGGAGCACCCTCCGCCCTCACTTTCCTGAGCACCATTTTTAAAAGTGTTCAGGTGGTGGAAAAGGAAGCCGGGTTCTGGATCATCAGGGCCGAGTAACACGAAGGAGGAAATATTATTGGACTTCTCTTTTGATTATTTTGACCAGGGGATTGACCGCATCGGTACCCGCAGCGAAAAATGGGATGCGCTCTTTGCCCGGGAGAAAAACGACGCCCTCTTGCCCATGTGGGTGGCGGATATGGACTTTCAAAGCCCGCCTGCTGTCCGGCAGGCGATTATGGAACGGGCTTCCCATGGCACCTATGGCTATACGGAGATCATGGATGACGATCATCAGGCGGTGGTCGATTTTTGGCAGCGCCGCCACGGCCTGACCTTATCCCTCAAAGAAGTTGTCATGCTGCCCTGCGTTGTTACCGGGCTGAAGGCCTGCGTTCAGGCGTTCACTGAGCCGGGGGACGGCGTTATCGTTCAGCCGCCGGTGTACGGGCCCTTTTACAGCTCCATTGTTTCAAACGGCCGCAAGATCGTTGAAAATCCGCTCATCCGGGGCGAGGATGGCCGCTATCATATGAATTTGCCTCAACTGGAGGAACAGCTTAAGTCCGGGGCGAAAATGATGCTGCTGTGCAGCCCCCACAACCCTGTATCCCGGGTATGGACAAAGGAAGAATTACTTTCCCTGTTCGCGCTTTTGCATAAGTACCGCACGCCCCTCGTGTGCGATGAGATCCACGCGGATTTTGCACTGCCCCCACACAAGTTCGTACCAGCGCTTAAGCTCACAGAGGATAACCCCAACGCCAAAGTGGTGACCCTGGCTGCGGCCAGCAAGACATTCAACCTGGCGGGGCTCCAGCAGGCGACACTCTTCACGCGGCATGGGGAGATGCGGGCAAAGATCGAAAAGGTCTTAAGCGCCGACGGCGTCAAAAGCGGCAACATCTTTGCCCTGGAAGGGACCCGGGCAGCCTATGAAAAAGGGGACGCGTGGCTGGATGGCCTGATCGCCTACCTTTCTGCGGGAAGCAAACTCCTCGCCCGCGAGCTTTTAGAGAAGCTTCCCCGGGTGAAGCTCACACCCATCGAGGGCACATACCTGGCCTGGCTGGATTTAAAGGATTACGGCCTCTCCTGCGAAGTACTTACAAAGCGCGCCACGAAAGCGGGGCTGGCCCTTACGGAGGGTACGTTCTTTGGCAAGGAAGCCGGGGAAAGCTTCATGCGGCTGAATTTCGGCTGTCCGCACAAAAATATCACAGAAGCTGTAGTCCGCTTGAAGCGGGCTTTGGAAGGAGAATGAACATGAGCGTGGATTACAAGCATTTAGAGGAGATCGCCGAATCCCTTCGGCAGCCCCTGATCCAGACGCTGCAAAAGTGGGTGCGCGTCCCCAGCGTGAAAGGCGAAGCGGTGAAAGGCGCGCCCTTTGGCCAGGAGGTCCGGCGCATGCTGGATGTGGCGCTCCGTGACTGTGAGAGCTTGGGCTTTGAGGTCAGGGACATCGATGGCTACGCCGGGGACGCCCAGATGGGCGAAGGTGACGACGTGCTGGGCATCCTGGCGCACCTGGACGTGGTGCCTGCCGGGGATGGCTGGAAGACGGAACCCTTCGGCGCGGACCTCATCGATGGCCGCATCTATGGCCGGGGCACGGGCGATGACAAGGGGCCGGCGGTTGCCGCGCTGTACGCCATGCTGGCGGTGAAGCTGGCCGGCGTGCCGCTTAAAAAGCGGGTGAGGCTGATCCTGGGCTGTGATGAAGAATCCGGCATGGATGACATGAAGTATTATGAGGCCCATGCCGATATGCCGCCCATGGGTTTCAGCCCCGACGCCTGCTTCCCCGTGATCAATACGGAAAAGGGTTTGTACCACCTGCTGCTGAAAGGCGCTGCGGCCAAGGAAGGCCTCAAGGTGCTTGAGATCGCGGCCGGGCAGCGGCCCAACGTGATCCCCGGGGTCGCCTCCGCCATCGTTGCGGGGGATGATAAGACCGTGCGCCAGGTCAAAGAATTCTCCGCCCAGGCCGGGTATCCCATAACAGCGGAAGTCCTGCCGGAGGGCAAAGTCAAGATCACGGCCCAGGGCACTGCCGGGCACGCCGCCTTCCCCGAAGGGGCGAAAAACGCCATCGGACGGCTGCTCAAGGCACTGGAGCACCTAGGCGTTCAGGGGCCCTTAAAAGGCCTTGCTCAATTGGTGGGGCTGGAGTACGACGGAGCCTCCCTGGGCATTGCGGTGGAAGACAAGCTTTCCGGGGCGCTTACGCTGAACCTGGGTATCCTGCACGCGGATGAAAACAATGTGGACGCCACCTTTGATATCCGCTATCCCGTGATGGCCAGTGCGGAAGCCATTTTGAAATCCATTTCCGCTGCGGTGGCTCCCTTTGGACTCACCGTTACGGAAAGCAGGGCCAAGGAGCCCCACCACGTGCCGGAATCCACGCCGCTGGTCCAGTCCCTGCTGGACGCCTATCATGAAGTCACTGGCCTTCCCAAGAAGGCCATCGCCATCGGCGGGGGCACCTATGCTCGTTGTCTCAAGCAGGGCGTGGCCTTCGGCGCAGCCTTCCCCGATGAGGAAGAACTGGCCCACCAGGCAGGGGAATACATCATTGTGGACAACCTCATGGCCAATGTGAAGATTTTCGCCCGCGCCATCGTTAAATTGGCGGGAGCGTAAGGGAACACCGAGGGAAACCGGGGGAACCCCTTTTGAAAAAGGAGTTCCCCCGGACCCCCTCTGGAAAACTTCATTGGGGAAGAGGGATAGGCCGTAGGAAAGGGGGGAGCATGTGATCTCCCTTCGATCGCTGACAGTGCAAGGGGAACTGGGTGCTTACCCCTTTCATTGTCCTCAGGTGATGAGCTTAGGGCAAAGGGAGTTTGCATCGCCCGTGACTATCCTGGTAGGGGAGAACGGCACGGGGAAGTCCACCCTGCTGGAGACATTGGCGCGCAAACTTAACCTGCCTTCCATCGGCGGGGAGGATGCCTCCCGGGATGCTACCCTGGCCGGGCTGGACCCTTTGTGCGAGGCTGTCCGGCTGGTATTTACCGTCCGCTCCCGCAAAGGCTTCTTTCTTCGGGCGGAGGATTTTTTCAATTTCGTCCGGCGCATCGCGCTGATGCAGCAGGACATGGCCCGGGAGCTTCAACGGGTAGAGGTGGAAAACGCGCACCGCAGCGCCTTTGCCCAAGGCCAAGCCAGAATGGCCTACGCAGGTTCACTGTACGAGATCAACAGCCGCTACGGCATCGACCCGGACGCCAGGTCCCACGGCGAAAGCTTTCTGGCCCTTTTTCAGCAGCGGATCACCCCCGGCGGCATCTATCTATTGGACGAGCCGGAAGCGCCGCTTTCGCCCATGCGCCAGCTGGCGCTTGTGTCGCTGATCATGGAACGGGAGCAGGACAGCCAGTTCATCATCGCCACCCATTCGCCTATCCTCATGGCTTACCCTGGGGCGGATATCTGGTGCTTTGACGAGCCCCCCGTCGCCTCCGTCCGTTATGACGACCTTTCTCATGTGCAGATGATGAAGGACTTTCTCGCCCATCCCCGGCAGTATATGGACTCGCTCAGCCGTGAACAGGCCAGAGACTAACAGCGCGGCTTAAAAATGCGTTGCGTCTTCATGGATTGTTCATTATAATGGATAGGCAATACCTCCCGGTGGTGAACAATCCTCAGTCAGCTGCGGCTGACAGCTCCTTTCAAAAGGAGCCTTTAGGAGCCTTGTACGCAATATCGGCGTACTATGTTCTTCCCCCAGGGAGCTACGAGGGGCCCAAGCCCCTCGTTTGAAATCGTCTCAGCCGGCTTTGCCGGCTGGACGGGGGTTTGCGGAGCAAACATTCCGCACACGATTTACTGGCCGCATGCCTGTGCCGTCCTAGCGTAGCGGCGGATAGCGCAAAGGCATGCAAGTGAATCTGCAAAAACTCGATAAAATGGCTTTGCCATTTTATCGAAATCCGATAGGAGAACGCATGCAGCGGCAGCAACAGCAGCAACAGCAAAGGCAGTTAAGAAGGAAGCGGTGGGCACTGCTGATCGGCGTGCTCTTGGCTGTTGTTTTGCTTATTGTGGTCGTGAACGCCTTGCGCCGCCTGGGTAAGCCCACCCAGGCATCGGCCACGCGCCTTCCCTGTTTGGCTGGCCAGCAAGTAACACCTTTCGGGGAAGACGTGGTCTATTATGACGGCGCATCCATCTTCTGCGTTACCACTTCCGGCGCGCCGCGCTGGTCGTATCAGATCGGCGCCAACGCGTCCTTCGCCGTGAGCGAATCATCGGTGGTGGCCTGGGCCGGCGGACAGCTGTGCATTCTGGATCAAAACGGTCATTCCTCCTATGATGATAACCTGCGCCAGCCGGTGCAGCTTGCCAGCATCGGGAAAAAATACGCCGCGGCCATCATCGGGGATGATACAGAGCCCACGCTCCTCATCAGGGATATGAACGGAGTGCCCGTGGACGAGGAGACCGAGGCCTTTTCCGGCCGGATGATGCTGGCCGTGGGCTTTTACGGCAGCGACGGGCAGTATATCTGGACCCTTTCGCTGGACGCGCTGGGCACTGCGGCCAATTATGTGCTCAACACCTTTGAAGTGGGCCAGATGAATACTGGGGTGATCTCCCTGGGCGAGCCGCTGGCCTACCGGGTCCTGTACGATAATGAAAAGCTCCGGGTGGTGACCAGCAGGCAGCTGCGCAGCTTTGACTACCGGGGCAAAGAGGCTGCAACTGGGGCCATCCTGGTGTACGGCTGGCGGCTTATCGCCAGCGAGACGCCGGAACGGGGCGACACCATGATGATTCTGGCCCCCGAAGCCCAGACCGGCAGCCAGTACAGCATCAGGGATGTGCGGCTCCTCTCCGGAACGACGGACAGGCGCTATACCCTGCCTTCCGCCTGCGTGGGCGCCACGCTCTACCAAAAGACCATGTATGCCTTTTCTTCGGACTATATTTACCGCACGGACATGAGTACCCAGAGGTTTGCCGCACTGAACCGGCCGCAGAATATGGAGGGGCCCATGACGGATTTCCTGGGCATCACCAAAAACGGCAAGGCGCTGGTGGCCAGCGGGGATACGGTGTACGCCGTGGACATGCCTTAGGGGCCCGGGCAAGGCAGAAGGAGGACTTTCCATGAACGTGATAGATTACGTGATCCTGGCCATACTGGGCCTTAGCATTCTGTGGGGTTTTTACCGGGGCTTCATCCAGTCGGTGCTTAGCATGGGCGCCGTGCTGCTTGCGCTGGTAGGTTCCTTTTTGATTTATCCGCAGATCGCAAACCTCATCCAGAACGACAAGGATCTGGCCTTGCCCTTGATCCATTACACCGATGCTTCCTCCCGGCTGGGCGATCTTGAGATGTCTGTGAGCAAGGTGGGGGGATTAGGCGCCGACGCTATCAACTCTATCTTGCAAAACGCTCATCTCCCCGCGCCCATCGACTCCATGCTTAAATACAATCTGGAACACCAGGTGTTTGCGCCTGTGGGCATCCAGACGGTGTCGGAATATGTGAACCAGACCATCGTGTCCGTATCCATCAACATATTGTGTTTCCTGGTTGCCTTTGCGGCGCTGTTCATTATCCTGTCCATCGTCATCAACATGCTAAGATATGTGTTCCACTTTCCGTTACTGAAGCAGCTGGATTGGCTGGCTGGGGGTATTTTCGGGGCACTGCGGGGCATTGTTCTATGCTATGCCGCCTTTGCGCTGATGCCACTGCTGATTACCATGGTGCCGTTTGAGCAGTTTAATGATCTGGTCAGCCAAAGCGTTTTGGCCCAGGTGTTTAACAATGGCGATATTGTGATGTCCATTATCAACCGCAGTCTATAGCAGCCGGTCATGATAATCACCGCCTTGCCATACAGATGATGGCAAGGCGGTTTTCTTATGCGGATGAGATACGTTCTTTCCTTGCCGCAAGGTTAAAGATGCTATGCAATTTAGCCGGGGCTTTGATGCTATTGTTGGCCATCCTTGTATCTTATCAAGAAAACCATTATAATGTAAAAGAAAGAAATAATGGGAAGCAGTGAAGCCTTGTCCCGCTTATTCATCAGCGCTTTCTATCAGAAGATAAAGTGTTAATCCGCCAAGGAGATGTTCATGGCAAGTACGAACCGCCCTACCATCAAAACCATAGCTAAAGAAGCCGGGGTAACGGCCAATACCGTTTCGCAGGCGCTTCGCGATTCGAAGCTGGTCACGGTGGATACAAAAGCAAAAATACTGGAAATCGCCCGCAGGCAGGGATATGTGCCCAATGTACTGGCGGAGTCATTGCGCTCCGGCCGCAGCCGGACGGTGGCGCTTGTGTTTGGCAACTTGGGCAACCCCTTGTTCGCCATGAAAACGCAGAAGATGGAGCATCTTCTGCGCACGCTGGGGTACCAGGTGCTGATCCTAAACAGCAATGAGGATGAAGGCCAGGAGCGTGAGGTTATACAAACGGCCATCAGCCGCAAGGTGGATGGTGTGGTGCTCTGCCCCAGCCAGAAAAGCCGCACCCCGCTGAACCTGCTCAAAAAGCATGATGTTCCCTACGTTCTGGTGGGCCGCAACTTCCATGAAATGCAGGAGGATGCGGTGGTGTGGGATAACGAGATGGGCGGGTATCTTGCCACCAGGCACCTGATTTCATTGGGATGCAGCAAGATCCTTTGCATCTGCGGCGCGCGGTATATATCCACCAGCTGGGAAAGATATCAGGGCTATATCCGCGCTCTAAGCGAAGCGGGGATCATGCTGGATAAAGGGCTTGTGATTTACCCTTTTGATACGGAAGGCGGCTTGGTGGCCGCGCTGAATCAGGTAAAAGTGCCGTATGATGGGGTCTTTGCCTTCAGCGATATGATCCTTTGGGAGACGGCCTGCCATGTGCCCTCCGGCATAAAGATGGTAGGCTTTGACAATGTGCAAAGCTTTTTTGCCGTGCCATTTGGCTATTCCTCCATCGCTACCGATCTTGATGAGGAAACAAACCAGGTGATCGATCTGCTGCTGAAGAGAATCGCAAATCCCGATCGTCCCACGCAGAAGGTCGTTTTGCCGGTACGGCTGGTGGTAAGGTAGTTTATATTGATCTAAAAAATGGGCCTGCTTTGCCGGCATATAGCCGGTTTGGCAGGCCCGTTATTAAAGAGGATTATGCATTCTTAGGGGGTTTAGAGCTGCGTGAACCGATCGCTTATTTCACTTCTTCAGCCCAGATCAAGTCCATGCCGAAGCCGGGCTTTTCGGGAACAGTAAAGAATCCGTTTTTGAGTGCATAGCCGCTGTAATCAATGCCCTCGGTATAACCCAGTACCGTTTCCACAATAGGCACGAACTGGGGGTAGGCCGCAGCAAGGTGGCAGCAGTAATTGGTCTTGACCACTTCGCCCCAGGCGTGGGGGGAGGAGAGGTAGCCCAGGGGTACGATCTGCTTTAATAGTTTGCGCCAGGCGGTAAAGCCGTAGCCGCACACGTCCGGCATCCAGATGTCCAGCAGCTTCTTTTCGGAAAGGTCCATAAGCAGCGGGATATCGGTAAACGATTCGCCGTCGGCAATCAGCGTAGCGGGCCGGTTCTTGTTCAGATAATTGCGCAAAGCGCGGTTTAGTTCTTCACACTCGCGGAAGGGTTCTTCAAACCAGTAAAGCGGCACATTTTCGATGCCGTCCAGGAAGGTGTAGCAATCTTCAATGGAATAGCCATCGTTGGCATCCACAAGCAGCATCACATCCGGGAAGGCTTCATGCACGGCGCGGACGATTTCAATATCTCGTTTCATGCCGGCGTCATGCTCCATCCACATATGGCCGCGGCCGATCTTGATTTTCATGCTGCGATGGCCCAGCGCATAGTCATGGGCGCAGTCAGCAAGCACTTTATCGGGACCGAAGGGCTTGTCCTCCGGGATAATGTCGTTCATATAGATGGCCCCGTCGTAGGCCTTGACGCTGTTCACGGCCTTTTCCGAAATCATGCGGCTGACTGGAATATTTAAAATGCGGCCTGCCAGGTCATGCAGTGCGATATCAAAGGGCAGCAGGGCATCGTCCAAGATGCCGGTATCGGCGCGGAAAAGACTGCCCAAGGAGACGTTAAGCAGTTTTGCTTCCACTTGTTTGGCTTCGGGTATTCTTCTTAGCAGCGTGGCCCAGCCGCTTGCACCCTGGTCTGTAGTCAGCTTGGCGATGTGAAGGGTACCGCCAAACCCGTGATACCCCTTGATGGCGTTCTTTCCGTGGAGCCTGGGGTAAATGGCACGCGGCATAAAATACTCGACTTTTACGATCTTATGCTGGTCGAGACTCCGTTGCCTTTCCTCATTAACGTTCATAATAATTGTTTCTCCCTTTCGTGACAATCTATAGGGGTATCGCGGATTTCAATTTGGGGGACGGGGCATGCCCCGTCCCCTTAGCTATGTGTCCGGCTAACCAGGGGATCATTCAAGCTCTTTCTTGGCCTTGTTGGCGGCTTCCGTTAGCTTGGTGATAATGTCGGCGGAGGACATGTTTTCTACCGTCACATTAGACATAACGAATTTGCCAGCACCGCCGTCAGCATTAAAGAGGGCTTCCCACTTGGCTGTGGGGTGGAACCATTGAGTGGTTTCGATGATCGTCTTACCGGAGAGGTATACATCCCAATAAGCCTCGTGGGCCTTTTGGAATTCCGGGGCATCCCACACCGCGCGATAGGGGGGCAGGTGGCCGGGGATGTTGTTGCTGAAGTAGGTGACAAGAGAATCTTTGCTCAGCCAGAAGCGCAGGAATTCCTTGGCCAGGTCAATATTGTCGCCATCGATGACGCCGATGGAATGGGTGGAGGCGCCGGCGCCGGCGCCTTCCTCGGCGGTGGCGTTCATGGGGATGGGGGCCACGGATACATGGCCGTCGGTGAACCAGCTCAGGCCCTTTTCTTCGATAACCGTATTCAGGAAGGAGATGGAGGTGACCATAGTGGCGCCCTGGTCTGCCAGGAAGGACAGGCGCTGGCCTTCGTTGGTGAAGGAGGTAGAGCCGGGATAGCAGGTGTCAACGAACAGCTTGCGCAGGAAATCCAGCGTTTCGGTGGTCTTCTCGCTGAAGGTCAGGTTGCCGTCCTTGTCCCACCAGTAGTCAGCGTTGCTGCCGCGCAGGTCGCTCATGGGCCAGCCTTCGGCAATGCCCAGCACCGAGCCGTAGCGGTCGATCTTGCCGTCGCCGTCTAAGTCCTGGGTCAAAGCCTTGGCGACATTGTACCATTCGTCCCAGGTGGTGGGGACGGCAAGGCCCGCATCTTTGAACCAGTCAGCGCGGTACCAGAAGGAGATGGGGAAGGTGACCAGGGGAACGCCCCATGTGCTGCCGTCTATTTTGTACTGCTCCAGCTGCCTGCTGGACAGCCACCAATCATCGCCGTATTCGGCAATGATATCATCCACGGGGGTGGTGATGCCCATTTGGCCCCAGGTCACCACATCGCCGGGTCCCCAGGTGAAGATGAGGTCCGGCAAGGTGCCGGCCGCGGCGGAAGTTTGCATCTTCTGGTTGATGTCTCCGGTCAGGGTGGTCACTTCCACCTTTACGCCGGGGTGCTGGGCTTCAAAATTGGCGATGATCATGTCACGCGCGGCGGGATGGGGATCGCGGACCACCACGTCCCACAGCTGGAGGGTCTGGGTCTGGCCGGCTTCGGCCAGGGCAACGATGGAGGAGGTTAGCACCAGTGATACTACTAGCAGGAATGCGAGTACCTTTTTCATAAGTGTTTCCCCTTTCATTAAAATCGTTTGTTAAAGGCAGATGGGTGGAAGACTCTTTCGCTCCTTTCTTGATGGTTTAAAGCATTTAATGCTTTACATTGATATTGAATCCATTTATCCTTTTACAGCCCCGGCGGAGAGGCCGCCCACAATATACTTTTGGAAATAGAAGAACACGAAGAAGATGGGCACCATGGCCACAAATGCCGCGGACATCATTTCGCCCCAGACGACACCTATGTTCTGGTTAAAGTACAGGTACAATCCGACCATCAGGGGCTTAAAACGCTCTTGGTCGATCAGTATGGAGGGGAGAACGTAATCGTTCCAGGAAGCCAGGAAGGTATTGAAGCCCACCACCACCAGCCCGGGCACGGCCAGGGGCAGAACAATTTTTAGTATGATCTGCATGCCGTTGCACCCGTCCAGCCGGGCAGATTCCTCAACACTGACCGGCAAGCCTTTGATGAACGCTTTTGCAAACCATATGCCCAGCGGCAGGCATGTGGCCGTCTGGAACAATACGAGCCCCTGCAGCGTATTGTTTACTTTCATGCTTACCGCCAAGGTGAACATGGGGATCAGCAGGCCAATGCCGGGGATCAGGTAGCAGAACAGGATCAGGTGGGAGAAGAGGCGGCTGCCCTTGAATGGGACCCTGACCAGGCTGTAGGCGGCGAATAAGCTGATGAATATGGTGATGGCCGTTGTGGTGCTGGAAACGATCATGCTGTTCAAAAAGAAGGTGGGCAGACCGTATTGGTTGGTGGAGCTGCCGATCTTGCCGCTTAGTACTGCAACGTAGTGCTTTAAGGTGACGGTGGAAAAGTTGGGCAGAAAATTGGGCGGATAGCTCAGTGTTTCGCTAATGGGGCGAAGGGAAGTCAGCACCAGCCAGTAGATGGGGAAAATGACGATGCACACCATAAGCATCGAAAAGAGCTGCCGAAGGATCCTTTTTGCCGTTTTCGCTGTCATATTGCATCCTCTCCAAAGGTTTTAATAAGAACGAAATAAGCGATCAGCACCGTCAGTATCAGCGTTACGCCGATGGCCGCACCCTTGCCGCCCCTAAAGGATTGGAAGCCGATCTGGTAATACCACATGGGCAGCGTGGTGGTGGCTTCCCCCGGTCCGCCCTGGGTCAACAAATAAATGGATTCGAAGGTTTTGAACGCGGCAGCAAAGCGCACGATGATCAGCGTGATCAGCGAGGGCTTGATGGTGGGGAGCGTAATGGCGGTGAATGTCTTGAAATTCCCGGCGCCGTCGATGCGTGCGCTTTCAAAAAGCTCCGTGGGAACCTGCTTTAGCGCGTTGGTTAACACCAGTATGGAGAAGGGGAGGAAGTGCCACACGGCAACGGCGATGCTGGCGCCCATAGCGGTGCTGGTCGCGCCAAGCCAGTTCTGTACGCCTACAAGGCCCAGCACATCTGAGAAAAGATAGTTGAATACGCCGTAGCTGTAGTCGTACAGCAGCTTGTACACAAAGGCGGAGGACATATACGATGTCACCCAGGGCAAAAGGATCAGCGCGAAGAGGATCCGCTTTACCTTGAACTCAAAGTTCATGAGCAGAGCAACGCCCATGCTGATCAAGACGCTGATGACCGTCACGCAGAGCGTGAAGATCAGCGATCTTAAAATGGCGGCCCAGAAGCTTGGCTCGGAAAACATCCAGCCATAATTATCAAGGCCGATGAAATTCAGCCTGTCCGGACGCAGCAGGTTTTTGTTCGTTAGGCTGGTGAGGATAAGGTCCACCATGGGGCGCAGAAACAATAGGGCAAGAAGCAACACCGCCGGAGCAAGCAAAGCGAGTCCAAACAAGGTCTGTTTCGTTTTCGCTGTCATACGCACTCCAATATTAACGTTAATATTTTTCGTCAACCCTTAAACTTATCATATCAACGAGTATTCTCATTGTCAAGCATTTTCCAGAATTGTTTTCTTGAAAACAATGACTTTGCGCAATTTAGGAGGCTGCCGTTGTGCTTGAGGTATGTATCTGTTATAATACAGTTACCTATGCACAGGAGGCGAAAGGTTTGCTCAAAGCGCCCGAAAACGGCTCGGCTCGGGAGGCGCAGCTACTTAGTCCTTTGCAGCTGGCCTACATTGGCGACACGGTGTGGGACCTGATGGTGCGCACCGGGCTTTTATATACGGGGCAGAACGTGCACGGCATGCACTGCGCAGCAATACAAAGGGTAAACGCCTCAGCCCAGGCGGCGGCACTTTCCCGCGTGGCGGACAAACTGACCTTGGAGGAGGCCGACATGGTGCGAAGGGGCCGCAACGCCCACGCGCATCATCCGGCGCCCAAAAACCAGGATCCCGCGGCCTACAGCCAGGCCACAGGGCTGGAAACGCTGATTGGATTTTTGTATTTGACTGGCCAGCACGACAGATTGCAGGAGATCTTCCGCTTGGCGACGGCGGAGGAAGCTGTATCATAAGGTTTATCAAAAATTGTTTTTAATCAATTATACCAAGGAGGAACCAATGGCCCAGTGTCATTTGAAGGTGGCCCTTTTGCGTCACACCGCGGATATGCAGGAACTGGTGGCTTTGGGCGCCAGGCTGTGCTATTCCCGGGCGGATGTGGACACACTGAAAAAGCGCATCGATGAAAAGGACCAAACGGCTTTCATCCGCCGCATCATGGACATGGGCCACGATTCGGTTCTGGAGCACGCCACATTCACCTTCGCGGTGGAGGGTGTCAGCCGGATTTGCCTGGCGCAATTAACGCGCCACCGCATTGCAAGTTTCAGCGTGCAAAGCCAAAGGTATGTATCATATGCCGGAGGTTTTTCCTACATCATCCCGCCAAGGATCGAAGCATTGGGCGGGGAGGCTGTGGCGGAATACCAAAGGCAGATGGATCAGATGCAGGCCTGGTACGACGGCTGGCAGGAGAAGCTGGGCGAAGGGGAGCAGAGCAACGAGGACGCAAGGTTCGTGCTGCCCGGGGCCTGCGAGACAAGGCTGATCATGACCATGAACGTGCGGGAATTGCACCACTTCTTCGCGCTGCGCATGTGCAATAGGGCGCAGTGGGAGATCAGGGCCATGGCGCGTGAGATGTTCAGGCTTTGTTTTAACGCCGCGCCGCTCTTGTTTGAGCAGGCGGGGCCTGGGTGCCTCCGGGGCGCGTGCCCGGAGGGGGAAAAGACCTGCGGGAAGATGGCGCAAGTGCGTAAAGAGCGAAAAGAATTGCTGGATGGGCTGACAAAATAGGAGGACGAGCCAATGGCTTTTTACAAGGATTACAGCAAGGATAAGAAAAAGAAGGATCACGCGGCCGAGGGCTCCTGGGATGATGAGGGGACCCACTACAAGTCGGCTCCCAAAGGCCCCACTTTTAAGTCTGGCAAGCCCGCTTTCGCCCGTCCGGCAAGAAGGCCCGATAGCGCTGCTCCTGCGGGAGAAGCAAGGCCTTATGGAAGGCCCGCGTCCAGGGGCGAGTATAAGCCCGCAGGCGACAGGCCTGCTTTCCGCGACCGCCCGGAACGGGCGGAGGGGGATAGGAAGCCCTATGGAAGGCCTGCGTCCAGGGGCGAGTATAAGCCCGCTGGTGACAGGCCTGCTTTCCGTGGCCGTCCGGAACGGGCAGAAGGCGAGAGAAAGCCTTATGATAGGCCCGCGCCCAGGAGCGGGTTTGGCCCTGCCAGCGACAGACCTGCTTTCCGTGATCGCCCCGAGGGAGAAAGGAAGCCCTATGGAAAGCCCGCGCCCAGGGGCGGGTTCGGGCCTGGCAGTGACAGGCCTGCTTTCCGTGATCGCCCCGAGAGCGATAGAAAGCCCTATGGACGGCCTGCACCCAGGGGTAGCTTCGGGCCTGCTGGGGATAGGCCAGCACCCAGGTTTGGACCTGCCGGGGATAGGCCCGTGCCCAGTAGTGAGTATAGGCCCGCCGGGGACAAGCCCGCTTTCCGCGGCCGTCCTGCCGAAAGAACAGAAGAGTCCGCCTACAAGCGTCATGAATACAAGCCCGCCGCCCCGGCGCCTGCGCCTGTGATTCCGCAGGAAGAGGAGATCACGCCCAACGAAAACCTGCTGTCCGGGCGCAATCCCATCCGGGAGGCCATCAAAAGCGGCCGGGATATTGAAAAGCTGTTGGTGGCCAGGGGCGATTTGAGCGGCTCGGCCCGTGAGATCGTGGCCATGGCCCATGAGGCCCGCATTCCCGTGCAGGAAGTGGACCGTGCAAGGCTGGACGAGATCACAAGGAACCATCAGGGCCTTTTGGCCTTCGCTTCAGCGTACCAGTATTCAACGGTGGACGATATGCTGGCGGAGGCGAGTGAAAAGAACGAAGCGCCCTTCCTGCTCCTGTTGGATGGGATCACCGACCCGCACAACCTGGGCGCCATCATCCGCACCGCTGAGTGCGTGGGCGCTCACGGCGTGATCGTGCCCGAGCGAAGGTCTGTTGGGCTCACCCCCGCGGCGGTGAAAGCTTCCGCTGGTGCGGTGGAGCACGTGAAGGTGGCCCGGGTTGGGAATCTCACCCGCACCATGGAGGAGCTTAAAACGGCAGGACTGTGGATTGCGGCCGCAGCCACCGACGGAGAAAGCTATCAAACGGCAGACCTTTCTGGACCGCTGGCCCTGGTCATCGGTTCGGAAGGCGAAGGGATCAGCCGGCTGGTGAGGGAGCATTGCGACAAGGCAGTATCCCTGCCGCTGAAAGGCCAAATCGGATCCCTGAACGCTTCTGTGGCGGCAGGCGTATTGATGTACGCGGTGCTCACCGCCAGGAACAAATGAAAAGTCAACTGATTGCAAAGGACAGGCGATGCCCATGACGGAGCAAAACCGGAGCGTGCCGCATATGCCCGAGGAGAGCGATGTCTTCTCCGGGGATGGGAACGGGCGCTTTGCCGCGCTTCCCGATGAGGAAGTGGTGACATTGGCCCAGGAGGCCGACGGCACCGCCCTGGAATACCTGCTGAACAAGTATAAAAATTTTGTGCGCTCAAAGGCGCGCAGCTATTTTCTCATCGGCGCGGATCATGAGGACATCGTGCAGGAAGGCATGATCGGCCTGTACAAGGCCATCCGGGACTTCAAGCCTGATAAACTCAGTTCCTTCCGGGCCTTTGCGGAGCTGTGCGTCACAAGGCAGATCATCACCGCCATCAAGACCGCCACGCGGCAAAAGCACATTCCCCTCAACAGCTACGTATCGCTGAACAAGCCGCTCTATGATGAGGAGTCCGACCGCACGCTGCTGGACGTGATCATCGAGGGCCGGGCCACCAACCCGGAGGAACTGCTTATCGGCCAGGAAGACCTGATGAACATCCGCGACAAGATCGACGAGGTGCTCTCGGGTCTTGAGCAGGAAGTGCTGGCTGCCTATCTGGACGGGGAAAGCTACCAGGAGATCGCCGAAAACCTGGGCAGGCATGTGAAGTCCATCGACAACGCCCTTCAACGTGTCAAGCGCAAGCTGGAGAAGTTTCTGGAAGAGAATCATTAAGGGAACGCCGGGGGAGCCCCTTTTGAAAAATGCTCCTCCGTTCTGCCCCCGCCTGTGGCGGAAACGGGCAGAACGGAGGAAGCCAGCGAAACGAGCGATGCAAGCGGCAGCGCGGCAGCGAGACAATTGATCTGGCCGGGGTTCCCCCGGACCCTTTCAGGAAAATTTCCTCCTAAAAAAGGCTTCCCCGCCCTCATCCGCCGCCTGCAGGCGGCACCTTCCCCTGAAGGGGAAGGCAAGACGGGGGGCTTTTGGCTGGCTTCCCCTTGAGGGGAAGCTGTCGCCGAAGGCGACTGATGAGGTGTCACAACTGGAGAATCTTTGGAGTCAACCCACTAGGGATGCATCTTCAAAGTGAACTCATACAGCTTTATATAGTTCATTTTTAGCGCGAGCCTGGCTTCTCCGGTTGCCAGGTTGTAGATGACCGATCATAAGGTCCCGGGCTGGGAGACGCGGCCTCGCAGATCCATTGCCGTATCTTCGCTGAGTATCCCGCTGGATTTGCTCAGCGCTGCTTCCGCCCGATCATAGCGGTCCTGCCCCACCCTCTCGCGGTTCGGGCTGGAAAGAATAAAATTTGTAGCGGTCTGCCAGGGATTATCGCTTTTGACGACCGCGATCTCCCCATTAACATACTCCACAACAGCCGAGTCCCCTTTCCTGTCCGCGATCATGATATGCCCCGCACCTTCATGGAAAAGCATATTGTAGAATCGCTGCGCTGCTGCCATACAATTGCGGAAGCGTGGTGCTGGCGCTTAGCGCAATCGTGTGCAATCAAAGGCCATTGGGAAAGGAGCCCTGCCGCCAGCTTCAGATTGTGCTTAAGATCGCGGGCCGGGTTCTTTTTTTGTTTTTCTCTGTTGACAAAGATGTTGGGAATCGCTAGAATAAACTTTGACTGGCACGAGATGTGCGGACATGCGGGTGTAGCTCAATGGTAGAGTTCTAGCTTCCCAAGCTAGCTACGTGGGTTCGATTCCCATCACCCGCTCCAACCGCAACACTCGGCTCAGAGCCTGGACCCAAGCGTATCCACGCACAACGAAGGAGGGCATTACCCATGGCCAAGCAAAAGTTTGAACGCAACAAGCCGCATGTGAACATCGGCACGATCGGGCACGTAGACCACGGCAAGACGACGTTGACGGCAGCCATCACGATGGTGCTGGCCAAGCACGGCGGCGCGG
>JAEWAH010000283.1 GCA_023391725.1 Bacillota bacterium
TCCTCGCAGGTGAAATACGTATGGCCCAGGTGGCCGAAGTTCCACTCGATCCCTCCGGAAAACCAGGCGTTGCGAAGCGCCAGGTTCCCAAGCTTGATGACCGGGTTGCAATAAAGCAATTCCCGTCCCTGAGTTTTATCCCACAGGTAGTACAGTCTCCCGCCCAGGGTGGGCAGGAACGCTGCCCTTAAAAGATCGTTTTCAAGGATGATGCATTCCACCTGCTGCATGACAGGGGCGGGGTCATATGTATCCTGCATCGCATAGGGCAAAACGCGGAATCCGGTCTCAAGGCCCAGCCCCGGCCGCTCCTCAGGCAGAAGACCCTCGTCCTTCATGGGCCTATCTTGAAAATCACGAAATACAGGAAGCGGCGAAACGCCGAGGATACGCGAAGCAGGGAGCGTCATAACCGTCTTTTCGATCCGCATGAGATACCTCTTGACGCGCCGAAAAACGGCGGTTATTTGATGATGAAAGCATTTCCAGATATCGGCCTATTGAGTGCATTATATCTATTTTCTGGAACGAATCATAGCAAATATGTTCTATCATCGTAGGAATATCTTCCACAAATCAAAGAATTGTGCTATGATGCTCTCAAAGGGGAGAGAACGAATGAAATATACGCTCAATGTGGCGCGGCTGGCGGATCTTTTGAAGAACGTGCATGAAATCACCCGGCTGCAGATATCCCTTCACGATACAAACGGCGCAGAACTGTATTCCGCCAGATCGCGCAGCGCCTTCTGTGACCTTATGTGCAGCCTGACCCAGGGCTACCAGCGCTGCCTGGCCTGCGACCGGCGCGCGGCGTCCTCGTTTACGCCGCCCTATGCCCCGGTGCAATACCGATGCCACGCCGGGCTGATCGACGCTGCCATCCCCATTACCGAAAGCGGGCAGGTGATCGCCACGATCCTCTTCGGGCAGATCCTGGACGATACACCTCTTGAAACCCAATGGGCTGATACGAGAGCCCGCTGTGCCTGGTACCCGGATCAAGCGTCGCTTAAGGAAGCGTTTGGCCGCATCCCCCGGCTGAGCGGAAAGCAGATAAAGGCCTTATATGATATCATCAACGCCTGCGTCAGCGAGATCCGGCTGGAAAGGCTGATGAAGGCAAACGCGCAAACAGACACGGAAAGACTGGAGCTGTATGTAAGCGAGAATTACGCCCAGCCCCTGACCCTGGCCTCTATCTCTCAGGCGCTCAATGTAAGCAAAAGCAAGCTCTATCTTTTGGCGGCGCAGATAGAACCGAATCTCACGGTATTGGGGATGGTCACGCAAAAGCGCATAGCAGCGGCCAAGCAGCTTCTCAGTCAGCCTGATCTTAACATCCGGGATGTTGCGGAGAGGGTAGGTATCCCCGATTACAATTACTTTGCCAAGGTGTTCAAACGAGCGGTCCATATGACCCCCTCCCAGTACCAGAAGCAGGCCGGGAAGCCGCGGCGCGGGCAGACAGCCTATATGGAAACATGAACGCGCAAAGCAAACCCCCGGGCCGTATACCGGCCCGGGGATTTTTACAAGCAGCATTTTGTTTACTGCACCTTGTACATGCCTTTTTGCTGCATATAGTTGAACAGTTGCTCGCCGTGCTCCTGCTCCTCTTTCTGGATATGGTTCAGAGCCTTGCGAACATTGGTATCCCGGAATTCAAAGATCGCCGTGTTATACGTGCCGGATACGTATTTTTCGGACATCAATAGATCGTTGCACATGACGGCGTCGTTTTGGTTGGGCACGGCGGGGCTGATCCCCGGCGGCACGCTGGGCTTTGCCTGCTGCTGTTGTTGCTGCCCCTGCTGGGCCATGTTGGGCACCTGGCCGGACGCGATCTGGTTCAATGTGTTCAGATGCTGCTGCTCCTGGCTGGCAAGGTCGGTGAACAACTGCTTGAGCTGCGGATCATGCGCCTGGCCGGCATAGGCAGTGTATTTTTCGATGCACAGGACCTCATGGTTTTTGAGATCAGTCAGGAGCATCGTTTCCTTTTGCGAAAGCATGATGGGCAATAAAACCACCTCCTAACATAGCTTGGGAAAAAGGAGGGGGATTTATGCGGCATTTTAGCCGAGGACACCTTGCCCATTCCCTTTGGCGCGTGTATACTTTGTGAAGATAGGATAGTAAAACAGAAGGATGGGAGGCCTCTTCATGAAGATAAGTGATATCGAAACACCGGCCCTGATACTTTTTGAGCCTGCGATGATCAAAAATATGCAAGCGGCCAAAGCAATGGCGGAATCGGCCGGCATCGCCATGCGGCCCCACTACAAATCCCACCGCTGTATATACCTTGCCAAACTGCAAATGGAATGGGGCGCCAAGGGGATCACCTGCGCCAAGGTTGGCGAGGCGGAGGACCTTGCGGAGGCTGGGATACCGGACATTTTGATCGCCAATCAAATCACGGCGCCGTCCAAGATCCAGCGCGCGATGCAAATTGCCAAAAAGGCAAAGCTCACTGTCTGCGTGGATGATGCGCAAAATGTGCTTGACCTGGAAGCGGCGGCTGGCCAAGCCGGTGTGACGTTGTTTGTGTATATCGAGTTTGAGATCGGCATGCACCGCTGCGGGGTGGAGACATTCGAGGAAGTGCAGGCTCTGGCGGAACTGCTACAAAAACAACCTCATTTGAAGTTCCGGGGTATCCAGGCGTACGCGGGCCAACTGTCCCACGAATGTGATGATGCAAAGCGCCATGATGATTCCGTTTTGATCGAAGAAAAGCTGTCCGGGCTCAAAAAACATCTTGAATCAAAGGGAATACCGGTAGAAGAAATCAGCGGCATGAGCACGGGGACGCTGCCGCTGCGCGCCCGCATGAAAACGATCTATACCGAGGCGCAGGCAGGAAGCTATTTGTTTTCGGACGCCGCCTACGGAAAAATGGACCTTAAGTTCGAGCACTCACTGTTTATATTGGCCGCCGTCATATCGGCCAAGAAAGACGCCTTCTTTACGGACGCGGGGCTGAAAACATGCAGCGTCGATCAGGAAAAACCTGCACTTGCCGACCATCCCGAGATCCTCAGCAAGCTCAGCGAAGAGCATATATCGCACCAGTGGCCGGGCCACACCTACCGGGTGAACGATAGGGTCATGTACATTCCGGGCCATTGCTGCACGAACGTGAATTTGTTCGATAAAATCTATTTAGTCTCGGGCGATGATGTTTTGCGCGAGATACAGGTGACAAGCCGCGGCAGATCCCAGTAAGCAAGGGTCAGACGTAGGCAACAGCCCCTCAGAAGTGATAAAGAGCCCCCGGCGGTGAAACTGCCGGGGGCTATCTTTATGGCGCGACAATGGGAGATACGGGATGCCCAAGTGGCGGGAACTCATTCTAAACTATAAGAATAGAATGGACTGTGCCCCTGACACAAGAAAGGAGAATTTACTTGAGAATGCAAGCTACCCAGGATACCTTCGGGCAGGGCGTGCAAACGGTGTATTCCCCCAGCTATCCCCAGAATGCTCCCATGCATGACAAGCCGAAAGATCATTGTCCCTGTATTCCGCAAGAGACAAGCATTGAATGTGTAAATCTTGCACAAGCCTATGTTCCATTCCAGAAATTCTGCGGCACCTGGCCGCCTCTTAAGTCATTGCTGGCAGGTACGGTATTCGCCGAGCTGTTCAGCCCCTATAGAAAACGGGAATATGTCAACCTGGAGCCGGAAGTCACTTGCGGGATGTGCCCGGTGAAGGGAGGCGGCTATTAATGGATAGGGATGCGATTTTGCGCGAATTGATGGCGCT
>JAEWAH010000039.1 GCA_023391725.1 Bacillota bacterium
GAATCAAGGCCGCGGAGGCTTCCCCTTGGGCGGTCTCCTCCTTCAGCCGATTTAACTGCACTGCTTGCTCCTTGTGGGCTGAACTTAGCGCTTCTTCCAACAGCGCTGCCTTGTTTTCACGGACCTTGTCCAACTGGATCAAAAGGGCAAGCCGTTCAGCCTCCAGGTCCTGCAGCTGATGGCGCATGGCCAGGAGCACAAGGTTGTCAGGTTCTTCGGGATGAAAGGCTTTTTCCAGCCTGCTCTGCATGCCTGGAAGTGTAAGCAGTGTATCCAGGACCTGGGGCTGCGCCTCGGGAATGGACCAGGCCAATTCCGTAGCCTCGCGGAACTGCTCCAGGGGATTTTCCACGTGGCGCAGGCTGGCGCCCTGCGTAAGCTGGGCGCTGGGGGCCTCATATTTGGCTGCCCTCCATTGGGCGTCTACCACCTCATGCAGAGGGTTGCGGGGCCGGGAAGTCCGCATCCTGGGGGAGAGCCCGCCGTACAGCGGTGTTCCGGAAAGGAGGCCACTTTCCATAACGGGCATAGCCGACATGGCACGCACAGGAGCCGCACCCTCTCTAAGCCTCAGCGGGATGGGCAGCGGCTGTAAGGCGCCCACGGCCTGCTCCTCTACAGAAACGTGCTGCTCCGGGAACCTCAAAGGCTGTCCGGATGCCATCTCCGCCCCATCCTGCTCTTGGGTCAACGGCTCCTCCACGATGAGCGCTTCCTCGAAAGACCAAAAGAAAGCGCGCTGCTTTCCATCCGGAAAGGTGACGGTATGGATATGGGCCTCATCCGGCGTCTCCGATGCTTGTACAGGTTCCTTCTGGGCACGATGAAGCGGCCCATACCATTGGCCGTCCACACGCACATATCCAAACGGGGTCAGGAAGGATGCGGCTTTTACGGCTACCTCTTCCTGAGATGTGGCGTCGGCGATCTCATACACAAGCGTTTCCGGCAATGCATGGATCGCGTCGGAATAAAGGATATACTGGTTTTTTTCGCCTTTTTCCGGGGCGTAATTTTTATTTGTGCGGATCTTGTTAGCTTCAATTGGATAGGGTGTCAGGTCAAGCAGGCAAAGATGGCCCAGCGTACGCATCCGCTCCTTGAAGTTCGCCTGCTCGTTTTTATCCGGAACAATGCGCAAAAAGCCCTCATCCGGCAAAACAGAGAGCTCTTCCGGTGCTACCGGACCACCGCCATTGAGTAGTGGGCGCAGGCGAAAAAAGGCACGCTGTACATTATCTTCCTCCAAAAAAGCAATGGTAATCCTGTCGGAAAAACTCATAAAGACCTCCGAATATGATATTGTCATTAAGCGGATAAGACGAATCTCCCAATGTTTGTGTACATTCTACCAATAATCTTGTTGCTCGTCAAGCGTTCTATGGGTATTGTCCCCAAATAAGAATTATGCCGGGTTTTCATGCGCCATCTTAAATATTTCGAAAAAATGTAAAATAAACTGCCAATTACTTGACATCTTAATAATTCCGTAATATATTATGACAGGACCGTGCTGGCAGTGCCATACGGCTGACAGCACGGGAGGAAAAGGAGGGTATGGGATGCTCCGATTCGCAAGAAATACAAATGATAAAGCTGTACGGGCCGTCCTCCGGCCATGCCTGGCCATCGCGATGGCGCTGCTGATGGCCTTCTCCATGGTTCCGGCGGCGCAGGCTTCACAAAAGGGAACGGTCACAACCAACCTGATGCTCAGGCAGAAGGCCGACGCGGAATCCAAGGCGCTTCAGACCTTGCCGGAAGGCGACACCGTGGAGGTATTGGCGACAAGCGGGAGCTGGTACAAAGTTTCCTATGGCAGGTTCACAGGATATGCGCTGAAAAAGTATATCAAGCTTACCCCGCTGTCCAGCACCGAAAAGGCTATCCGCGCCCTGGGAGACGCCCCCGGAACATTGCGTAAAGGGGATACAGGCAGCGATGTGAAGAAGCTGCAAAAAGCGCTGACGATCTTCGACTCTTATAATGGCCCCATCGACGGGAGCTTCGGGGATCTGACGGAGCAGGCGGTCAAGGCCTTCCAGCGCGCCCATGGTCTTGTGGCCGACGGCGTAGCGGGGGAGGATACCATCGCGGAGCTGTTCGGCAAGGAAGCGGACGACGCTACCGTGGTGGAAGATGATATGAGAGGGATCTATGACCTCTCAGATATCGGCGCCGCGCCGGCCACCAGCAAAAAAGGAGACAGCGGCGGGAAGGTCAAAAAGCTGCAACAAGCTTTGAAACTGCGCGGCTATTATCATGGGCCCATCGACAGCGATTTCGGCGATGGCACCGAGGCGGCCGTGATCGCCTTTCAAAAGGCCAAGGGCATGTCCCGGGACGGCGTTGCGGGGGAAGCCACCATCCGCATCCTGTTTGGAGAGAAGGCGGCCAATGCCGGGGACAAGACCTACAAGACCATCAAGCTGAACTGGTTTGAAGGTGGCAGCACCGCTATCCCCAAGGGCGCTGTGTTCACCGTCAAGGATGTGCGCACGGGCAAGACCTTCAAATGTAAGCGCTGGTCCGGCTATAACCACATGGACTCCGAGCCGCTGACAAAAGAGGACACCGCCATTATGAAGAGCGTCTACGGCGGGAACTGGAGCTGGGCGCGCAGGCCTATCCTGGTGCTGTATAACAACAAAGTGTACGCCTGCTCCATGAACGGCATGCCCCATGAAGACGATACCATTTCCACCAACGACTTTGCGGGCCATTTCTGCATCCACTTCTACATGAGCAAGACACATGCCACCAACCGGGTAGATGAGGACCATCAGGCCTGTGTGGCGGCCGCCGCCAGAGCCACCTGGTAAAAGCGATAGAACAAAAAGAAAACCCATCCCGGCAAAGCGCTTGGGATGGGTTCTTTTTAGCGAGGCGGCATGGGATCTGCCTTTTTTTGTCCTGTCTTGGCCTTACCCTGGATCTCTGGCACAGGCGCCGCGTCGTTCTTGGGGAAATGCGTGATACTGTTGCTTTCCGTTCCATGTGGCGCCTTGGGGTCGGGTCTTCGCATGCCCTTTTTTGCCATATGCATCACCTCCCGGGTAGTATCTCCCCTGCAGGAAGGCATATGCGCAAGGATAGGCGGTATGGCGGAGGGTGCGGCTATTCCTGGCACACCTTGTGGGGATTGAGTATACTGTCAGGATCAAAGGCCGCCTTGATGGCGCACATCAAATTTAGGATGGCGGGGTCTTTAGCCTTATTTAAGTAGGGGCGCTTGGCATAGCCGATGCCATGCTCCCCTGATACCTCGCCGCGAAGCTCCCGGGCCTTTTGATAGATCTTTTCCATGGCTTCATGCATGCGCGCTTCCCATTTCTCGTCGGACAGGTCGTCCTTGAGGATATAGGCGTGCAGGTTCCCATCCCCGGCGTGACCAAAGGTCTTGATGCGGATGGAGACCTCCTGCTTGAGTTGGTGGATGTATTCCACCAGCGCGTGGACCTGGCTGCGGGGCACTACCACATCCACCTCGTCCATATAGGTGGTGGAGCCTTTGATGGCCTCCAGAAAGGCGCCCCGGGCCTTCCAGATGGAATCGTCCCGCTCCTGGGTGTCGGAGATCAGCACGTCCAGCGCGCCCTGATTAAGGCACAGCCTGGCGATCTCTCCATAATTCTTCTCGATCTCCTCCGGCGTGGCCCCGTCAAAGCGCAGCAGCAGGTAGGCATCCGCCTGATGGTCGGGGAATTTGCGGCCCAGGTATTCCTCAGCGTCCAGGATCACTTCCCGTTCCATGAACTCTATGGCGGTGGGAATGACCTTCGATTTCACAATAAGCGGCACCGTCCCTATGGCCTGCCTGAGGCTGGGGAAGGGAATGAGAAGGCTTGCGGAACGCTCCGGCAAGGGAAGCAGCTTCAAGATGGCCTTGGTGATCACCGCCAGCGTGCCCTCAGAGCCCACAATCAGGTCCTTTATGGCATAGCCGGTGCTGTTCTTAACCACCTTGCCCCCCAGGGTGACGATTTCTCCGTTTGGCAAAACCACTTCCAGGCCCCGCACATAGTCCCGGGTGACGCCGTACTTGACCGCCCGCATGCCCCCGGCGTTGGTGCTGATATTGCCGCCGATGGTGGCGGTTTTCTCACCGGGATCCGGGGGATAAAAGTAGCCATGCTCTTCTACATAGGCCGAAAGCTCCATGAGCAGCACCCCGGGCTCCGCCGTCAGGGTGAGATTGTCCTCGTCCAATTCCAGGATGCGGTTCATCCGGCTCATATCCATCAGGATCCCATGAGCCATGGGCACCGCCGCGCCTACCAGCCCCGTACCGGACCCCCGGGGCGTAACGGAGATGTGCTCCTTAATTGCGTAGCGCATCACCTGGGAAACCTCCTGGGCCGATAGCGGGAGGACAACGATTTCCGGCATGCTCACCGTGCCGCTCAATTCATCATGGCTGTAATCTTCGCCGATAGCCTCCGCAAAGAGCACCCGGTCCGCATCCGGGATGATGCTCCGCAAAAAATCCACATCCGCTTGATTCACCTGCTTGTAAGTCATGCGCCGCCCTCCTTTCTAACCCTTTAGTTTCGCAATGAGCCGTGGAACGATATCGTACAGGTCCCCTATAAGCCCAACGTTGGCCACCCGGAAGATGGGGGCCTTTTCGTCCTTGTTGATGGCGATAATAGTGTCCGCGTTGCTCATGCCCGCCACAAACTGGATGGCGCCAGACACCCCGCAGGTGATGATCAGCTTCGGGCGCACCGTGCGGCCGCTTAAGCCCACCTGCCGCCGCGCTTCCACCCAGCCGGATTCCGCCAGCGGCCTTGTACAGGCCAATTGCCCGCCTAAAAGGTCTGCCAGTTCCCTAAGCATGCTCAGGTCGCTTTCCTTCTTGATGCCCCGGCCAGCTGCCACCAGCACATCCGCGCCATCGATGGTGTGCTCCCGGGGCTTTGGGGAAAGCTCCAGTATCTCCATGCGGCTGCGCAGCGCTTCTGGAGGCAAGGTGAACTTTAGAAGCTTTCCAGACCTCTCCGGCCGGCGTAAGGGAGTCTCCATTACCTTGTAGCGCACTGTGGCCAACTGGGGCCGATGGCGCGGGGTAAGTATTTGCGCCATGATGTTGCCTCCAAAGGCGGGGCGGATCTGGATAAGATCCGTATTTTCCGCCATTTGAAGCTCGGTACAGTCGGCCGTGAGACCCGTGCGCAGCCGGGCGGCCACCCGGGGGGCCAGCTGCCGGCCCAGGACCGTCGCCCCTACCAGGATGGAAGAGGGGCGAACGCGCTCCACAAAATCGCAAAACACGGCGGCATAACTTTCTATATGGAAAAGGTTCAACTCCGGCTGTTCATAGGCGTGGACCTCATCCACGCCGTAATGCAAAAGCTCGCCGCCCGCCCGGGCTGCCTGATGGCCTACAAGCAGGGCGTACATCTTCTGCCCGGTCTTTTGCGCCAGACTGGCCGCCTTGCCGATGAGCTCCAGGGATACGGGGTGGAGGCCTCCACCAGACAATTCCGCATATACGGCAATGCCTTGCCAGGCACTTTTGTCAAGAGCGGGAGAAGATTCCTCCACATATTCGATGGCGCCCGCCGGGCCTTTCTTCAGGCAGATGCGGCACATTTTGCAAGCAACGGTGATCTCTACGGAGTCCGCATTGGGAACGATGGCGTTAAAAGGACACAGCCGGATGAGCGCGTCCCTGTCGGTGATTTTCTCGGGATGGACGATCAGCTTTCCCAACTGCCATCACCGCCTTTGCGCTCGGGAAGGAGCTTTTTCTCTTTCAGCATCCCATACAGTCTATCGGCAAGTTCCGGCGCATCTGCTCGCCAGAGTTGATGATCTCCCTGGGATGGCGGGGGAAAGATACGCTGTACCTGGGTGGGGGAGCCGGTAAGGCCATAATGGCTCTCATCCGGGTCCTGCATATCGGGAAGGCTCAGCTGCTGGATGGGCAGGTCGCGAGTGGCGGTCTTGCGCACATAGGAAGGGAGCCGAGGCTGATAAATATCCTTTTCCACCGAAAGAAGGCAGGGGAAAAACACCCGGGCGGTTTGAATTTCACTGCCCATGTCTGCTTTTACAACAATTGCGTTTTCTTCTAGGGAAAGCAGCTCGGTCACATTGGCCAAACTGGGGATATCCAGAAATTCCGCGATTTCTGGGCCCACCTGGGCGGTATCCCCGTCAGTGGTTTGCTTGCCGCAGACGATCACCTGAAAATCGCCGATCTTCCGGATGCCCTGGGACAGGGTATAACTGGTGGCCAGCACGTCCGCCCCGCCAAAGCGCCTGTCAGTCAGCAATACGCCATGATCTGCCCCCATGGCGTAGGCCTCCCGGATGATCTGTGCGGCCTGGGGAGGTCCCATGGTAATCACGGTGACGCGGCCCCCGTGCGCCTCTTTAAGGCGCAAAGCGGCTTCAAGGGCGTACAGGTCATAAGGGTTCATTTTGGAAACCGCCCCGGCGCGCTTTAGCACCCCGGTCACCGGATCCACTTCCACCTTATTGCTTTCCGGCACCTGCTTTATAAGGACCAGGATCTCCATAAGCCCAACCGCCCTTCCGATAGGTACAATCCGGCGCCTCAAATCATAAAAAGCCTGCCGCCCGGGGAAGGATCATTTTCCTCCACCCGGCGGCGGGCTGAAGCGGCGAAGCAGGCCAAAGACGGCCAGCAGCATTTTCACGGCAAATTTAGCATTTGTTTTGATCCCATAACGTGGGGAGAGGTTCCTTGCATAAAACGATCCAGGATTTTCGCCATTCAGCAGCCGCAGATAGCCTTCCAGGGCAATATGCCGGGCCTTGATTCTGGGGCTTTGCTCAATGGGATCCCGGTTTTTTTCGTAAATGCGTCGGTAGGCCGCGAGCCCCTTTTCTGGGTGCATGGTCAGGCTGTCTGCCTGCAGATACACGTCCGCCAGCACTTCATTCAGATAGTACACGCTGAATTTCTGGGAAAGCCGCAATATGAAATCCCAATCCTGCATCCTGGGCATCTGCGCATCAAAAGGTTCCGCGAGAAAACAATCCCGCCGCCCCATGATCACCTGGGTGCTGGCGATGCTTTCCTTGAGCAGCCCCTCATAGGAGTAGAATCCCTGGGGCAGGGAAGGCAATGGCACAATAGGGCCATCTGTCCCATCCGCCCTTACAAGGCGCATGGCGCAAAACACGATATCTGCATCATGCGCCTGAAGGACAGCCATCTGCTTTTCCAATTTGTCCGCATGCCAAAAATCGTCGCTGTCCTGAAAGGCGACCCATTCGCCCTGGGCGGCGGCGATCCCCACATTTCTGGCGGCGCAGGCCCCCCGGTTCGCATCCGTTTTCAGATACGTAAGCCTGGGATCAGAAATCTGTTTGAGCACTTCCGCAGTACTATCGGTGGAGCCGTCGTCCACAACCAGCACTTCCAGGTCAGAATAAGTCTGATCAAGGACGCTCTTTACCGCCCGGCGGATGGTGCTTTCTCGGTTGTAGGCGGGGATTACGACGCTGATCATGCGCTTTGACCTCCCCGTGCTGTGGAGTCTTCAGTACCTTATCCCTTGTTTTGCTCGTATGCGTTGCAAACTTCTTCCGCACCGCCGATCATGACCATGCGGCCCTCCCGCAGCCACAGCGCTTTTTTGCACAGCGACTTGACGGAATCGGCGGAATGGGAAACAAAAAGGAGGGTAGCTCCGTTTCTAAGCATTTCTCTCATGCGGTTTTCGCATTTTTCCCTAAACAGCCGGTCGCCCGCCGCCAGAACCTCGTCTACGATAAGAATTTGAGGTTGGGTGGCTGTGGCGATGGAGAAGCCGAGTCTGGCACGCATGCCGGAGGAATAGTTCTTCACCGGCACGTCCAGAAACTTCTCCAATTCGGAAAACGCCACGATCTCGTCAAAATGGGCCTCTAGGAACTTCTTTGTCTGCCCCAGCATGAGCCCATTGAGGAAGATATTCTCCCGGCCGGTAAGGCGCTCGTCGAATCCGGCTCCCAACTCCAACAAGGGGGCAATGGTGCCGCTGACTTGCACGCGGCCGCGATAAGGCTTCAATACCCCGGAAATCAATTTGAGCAGCGTGGATTTTCCGGAGCCGTTGCGCCCCACGATTCCCCAGGCTTCCCCTTCTTTCACTGACAGGCTGACATCCTGAAGGGCAAGGAATTCCTGGAACATCAGTTGCCCCTTCATCAATTGGATCATATAGTCTTTCAGACTAGTGATCCGTTCTTTGGAAAGATTGAAACGCACAGTGGCGTGTTCTACTTGAATAACCGTCTTGTTTGACATAGCGGCTCCTACAGGTGAAGTATAAATTTGTCCTGCGTCTTGTAAAAGCTCCACAGACCCACGATCAATACCAGTATGGCCTCTGTGTACCCGCGAACGATCAGCAAAGCGGAGGGGAAGGCATGCTCCAGGAACATCAAGCGCGTCTGCTGGATGTAGCAATACATGGGGTTGAAAGCAGCGATACACCAGCGCATGGTATCTGACAAGTTCTCCATGGGGTAGAAAAGAGGCGTCAAATACATCCACGCAGTGGTGAAAACGCCGTACATATGCTCCGTATCCCGGAAAAAGACATTAGCCTGGGCCAGAAAAAGGCCCAACCCCAGGCAGAACACATAGATTTGCACCAGCACCAACGGGAACATGATAATGTGGTAAGATATGGGCGATTTGGTAACTAGAAGCAAAAAGAAAAAAGCGCCGAGGGAAAACAGCAAATTCACCGCAGAACTGGTGACATTGGCCAAGGGGAAAATATACTTGGGCACGTAGGTTTTCTTCAGCAGGCTGCGGCTGCCCACAATGGCGTGCATGGCGCTGTTGGTGGAATCAGTCATGAAAGTAAACAACATCCGGCCGGAAAAGAGGTAAACCGGGTAATTCTGGATGTTGTTATGAAACATTCTGGAAAATATTACTGTAAGCACAAGCATGATGAGCAGCGGATTCAAAACGCTCCACACATATCCCAAAAAGCTGCCCCGGTACTTCAGCTTGATATCCCTAGATACCAAATGCTGCAACAAAGGGAGATAGCGTTGAAAATCCCGGCTGCGTATTTTGAACCAATTGAGCATAGGCAGATGATACCTGCTTCATCGTTATTTTAATCACCGCAAGCTTTCCTGAACGCAACAAAGCCCGTTCTTCATAGTAGTACAAGTATACAGCCTTGTCAAGGCACGGGATTTTCCAAGGGATTTGCCGGCTGCACAGTTTTGCGGCCGATAGATTCATAGATGACGCCGCTGCCTTCCATGCAGCTTAAGGGATAGCAGTTACGGCCATCCAGGACGACCGGCCGCTTCATCAGTTCTAAGAAGGTCTGGGGCGACAGCGCCTTGATTTGCTGCCATTCCGTTAGGATCAGGCATAGATCCGCCTGATCAAGCGCTTCCTGGGCGCTTGCGCAAAAATGGACAGGCCCAGGACCCCGCTTTTCGAAATTCTCCATACCCACTGGGTCCCAGGCGTACACGCTGGCGCCGTCCTCCAGAAGGATGGGGATGTTTTGCAGCGAAGGGGCGTCCCTCAAATCATCGGTACCGGGCTTGAAGGTAAGGCCCAGCACGGCCACGCGAAGGCCCTGGAAGCTGTCATAGTACTTGCGGGCTTTTTTTAGGAGCTTGGTCTTTTGCAGTTCGTTTACCTCAATGGCCGCCTTGACAGTCTTCATCTCATAGTCGTAGTGATTGGCCAGCCAATGCAACGCCTTGGTGTCCTTGGGAAAGCAGGAGCCGCCGTAACCGATGCCGGCCTGAAGGAACTTGTTGCAGATGCGGTTGTCCAACCCCATGCCCTCCGCTACCTGGCTTACATCCGCGCCCACGATCTCACACAGGTTAGCGATTTCGTTGATATAAGAAATTTTTAGCGCAAGAAAATCGTTGGAGGCGTATTTGATCATCTCCGCGCTGCGGCGGTTTACGACTACCAAAGGTATACCGGGATATCCAGCGTACACTTCCCTAAGTACGCGCTCCGCCCGGGTGCTTTCCACCCCGATCACTATGCGGCTGGCCCGAAGCGTATCCCGGACGGCCGTGCCCTGTGATAGGAATTCCGGGTTGCTGGCCACCTCCACCGATACGGGATGTTTGAGCTCCCGTTTGATCAGCGCTTCGATTTTATCGTTGGTGCCGATGGGAACGGTGGACTTCACCACCACTACGCAATCCTTCTGCACACTATGGGCGATCTGGGAGGCCGCCTCATACACATGGGTCAGGTTCGCGGAACCATCCGCCCGTTCGGGAGTGCCCACGCCGATGAAGATCACATCCGCGTCCCGGTAAGCAACCTCATAATTGGTGGAGTAGGTGAGATTTGAGGTGCTTTCCAGCATCAGATCTTCCAGGCCCTCCTCGAAGATCGGGGACTTGCCTGAGCATAATAGGCCGATCTTGGCCTCGTCCACATCCACACACATTACCTGATGTCCGGTATTGGCCAGGCATACGCCAGTCACCAGCCCCACATACCCAGTCCCGGCGACGGCAATCTTATAGTGCATATAGTACTCCTTTGATAAAAAAATCAAGGCCAGCATGCTTTTTGAGTTCGCCGGACAGGGATATAGTAAAGGGACGCATATGTTTTGTCAATACTGCCCCTGGGAGCGGCTCGGTTGCCATCCATGTAGGGATGTGCTACAATCACTCATGAATTGTGTTAATGTATCACATTGCTGCACAAGCAATGGGATGACGGAATAGTTTCCGGCGCTGGCGCCGATGATCGGGACATTGGCTGAGGGGGATGGAAGGAATGGCATATGATTATCTGATCGTGGGCGCCGGGCTGTTTGGCGCTGTTTTCGTGCATGAGGCCACAAAACGCGGCAAAAGGTGCCTTGTAATCGATAAGAGCGATCATGTGGCTGGCAACATCTATACCGAAACGGTGGATGATATCAACGTGCACCGGTACGGAGCGCATATCTTCCATACTTCCAACAAGCAGGTGTGGGATTATATCAATCAGTTTGCCCAGATGAACCACTATGTAAATTCGCCCATCGCGGTATATGGAGAAAAAATTTACAACATGCCCTTTAACATGAACACATTCTATCAGCTTTGGGGTATCCGGGACCCCGGCGGGGCCATGGAGAAAATCAAGGCCGATACGGAGAAGTTTCAGGAAATAGAACCGGCGAACCTGGAAGAACAGGCGCTGAAGCTGGTTGGCCCCGATATCTATGAGAAACTTGTCAAGGGATACACCGAAAAGCAGTGGGGACGGGATTGTAAAAGCCTGCCGGCCTTCATCATCAAAAGGCTGCCGCTGCGCTTCACCTTTGACAACAACTATTTTAATGACCCTTATCAGGGGATCCCCAAAGGCGGATATACAAAGATCATCGAAAAAATGCTGG
>JAEWAH010000020.1 GCA_023391725.1 Bacillota bacterium
GGGGAAAAGAGCCTGTATCAGGAACTGGAGCGGGAGATCGCCGATTGGAAGCACGCCGAGGATGCGCTGGTGTTGGTGGGCGGCCACTCTACCAACGTGACGTTGGTGGGCAATTTCTGCGGCCCCAAGGATATGATCGTGTACGACGCCCTGGCCCATAACAGTGTCGATCAGGGCTGCCGCTTGAGCCAAGCGCTGTGCAAGCCCTTCCCTCACAATGACCCGGCGGCGCTGGAGACCATTTTGCGCATGCAGCGCAGCAAGTTTGAAAAAGTGCTCATCATCATCGAGGGCGCTTACTCCATGGATGGCGACATCGCCGATGTGCCCGCCTTCGTTGCGCTCAAGAAAAAGTACGGGTGCTTCCTCATGGTGGACGAGGCCCACAGCGCATGCGTCATCGGCAAGACCGGCGGCGGTGTCGACGAATATTTCGGCCTGAACGGCACGGATATTGACATCAAGATGGGCACGCTATCAAAGGGCCTGGGCGCCTGCGGCGGATACCTGGCAGGTTCCAGGGAGCTTATCAACTATCTGCGCTACAACCTGCCCGGGTTTGTATTCTCTGTGGGCATCTCACCGCCTTTGGCCGCAGCTACGCTGGCTTCCATCCGCCTTCTGCGCAGCGAGCCCGCCATCATGGCCCGCATGCGGGAGAATATCGCCGCCTTCGTCAGGGAAGCCAGGGCGCGCAACCTGAACACCTGTCTGGCAGGAGAAACGGCCGTTATTCCTATCCTAGTGGGCAGTGATGAGGACGCTTTCCTTTTGAGCAACAAGCTTCGGGAAAATGGCGTCTTTGTGCCTCCGGCGGTCTTCCCGGCCGTGCCCAAGGGCAAGGCCAGACTCCGGTTCTGCGTGATCAGCGAGCATAAACCGGAGCAGATTCAAAAAGCGTTGGACCTGCTGGTAAAATTGGCCGCCCAGGAGGGGATCGCCTTGCCGCCAGCCAAACAGGAGGAGGCAAACAAGCAGGAGCAAGCGGTTGCCACTTTTGCGTAAATCATTGTATTTTTCGGCCATTCAAGTTATAATGGCTCTGTATCTTAACTGTTTTTCTATGGAGGATTGCTGATGTATAAACTGTTGCTGGCAACAGACCGGCACGACATCCAGGACATGTTTTCCGAAATCAGCGATTGGGAAAACAGGGGATTCCGCAAGCCACGGATGGCTTCAAGCGCACAGGAAGCAATAACATGCCTTGAAAACCATCATGTGGATGCTATCGCCTATCGCTTGAATGCACAGGAAGAAAAGCAGCTATATAGCGCCCTTGTTCAAAGCTATCCCGACCTGCCTATCTTCAGGGTCGGTGAAAACAGTGCCGAGCAGGGAACGATCCTCAACGAAGTGCGGGTTTTATTGAACCGTGTCCGCGCTGACTTTTCCAACGACGGCTATAGCATTGCCGATATGATGAAGTTCAGCCGAAACGAGTTCATGCGCACACTGCTCAGCGGCAGCGTTTCTGAGGGTGGAGAAGTGCTGTCCCGGCTAAAGCTCTTGCGCTATCCGCTCGCCATGGACAAGCCATGCGTGCTGCTTGATATGCTTTTACCCCAGGGGGATGAATACCTGGCGGGCCGGTGGCATTACGGCAGTGAGCGGTTGGAAGTGGCCCTGCGCAACTTCTTCGGAACGGAGCACGGGAACCTTTCCTACAGCGTGGCTGTTGTATCGCCCCAGCTTATCCGCCTGCTGGCCTGCCCCTTGGAGGACAGCAAAGAGGCGGAAGGGGAAGAATCCCTAACCGGGCACGTGGTGGATAGCGTCAAGGAAGCCATTGGGCGCATCCGCGAATACCTGACGCTGGAGGTCCGGCTGGAAGGCGTAAGGGTTCTCAAAAATGTAGCAGCACTGGCTTCACAACCGTAGCATAAATTGATACACAAGCGTCCTTTGCGGCATGAAAGGGGGCAGCATATGGGTTTTTTCAAAAACGTGATCAAAGGTCAGCTCATTGACGTCATTGAGTGGGTTGATAATTCCCGGGATGTGATGGTCCACCGTTACGACATGAACGGCAAGGATATCATGATGGGCGCTCAGCTTACCGTGCGCGAGAGCCAGGTGGCTATCTTCATGAATGAAGGGCAAATAGCCGACGTGTATAAGCCGGGCCGCCATGAGCTGACCACAGCCAACATGCCTATCATGACTGCGCTGAAGAGCTGGAAGTTCGGCTTCAATTCTCCCTTCAAGGCGGATGTGTACTTTGTGAACACCCGCCAGTTCATGGATATGAAGTGGGGAACCGCCAACCCGGTGATGATGCGGGACGCGGAATTTGGCATGATCCGCCTGCGGGCCTTTGGCATCTACTCCTTTAGGGTCAAGGATCCCGTAGTTTTCCTTAAAGAGGTGTTTGGCACCAACAGTCTCTTTACTGTCAGCGATGTGGAGGGGCAAATCAAGCGTGTGCTTGTTTCTTCCCTGAGCGACGCCATCGCCGAAAGCAAGATCCCGGCGCTTGACCTGGCCGCCAACTATGATGAGCTTGGCAATTATGCCATGCAGGCCATGCAACCCAAAGTGCAGGCAATCGGGCTGGAGCTTGTCTCTTTTGTAATCGAGAACATCAGCCTCCCCGAAGAAGTGGAAAAGACCATGGACCGCCGTACCTCCATGGGCGTGCTGGGGGATATGAACCGCTACACCCAATATCAGGCGGCGGAAGCCATGCGCGAAGCCGCCAATAATCCCGGCGGCGGTTCCATGGCCGGCATGGGCGTTGGCATGGGCGCCGGGGCCATGATGGGGCAGATGTTCACCCAATCCATGAACCAAAGCGCACAGCCTGCACAGCAGCCCGCAGCGGCATCCTCAAAGGCGTCCTGTGTGAAGTGCGGCGCGGCCATCGCGCCCAATGCGAAGTTCTGCCCGGAATGCGGCGCCAGCCAAATTGCGCCCAAGTGTACCTCCTGCGGGGCCACACTGCCGGCTGGAACAAAGTTCTGCCCGGAGTGCGGGGCTAAACAGTAACTCAAAGTAACGTAAAAGCCGTCCATGAACAACATGGGCGGCTTTTTTCTATGGAAAAGCGACGGAGCATCTTTTGGGCTTAAGGCCCTCCTATCTCTGCCTATCCTCTGTTCAAAATCGTACAATGTAGACTTGCCAATACATCCAATGTCTTTTCGTGCAGGGAATCATCAAAGCTGGCGGTGCAGGCAGAGTCGATCAGGATCTGCGCGTCTGGCTGCGCGGTCTTGGCGATCACTGCATTGGAAAGCACGCACATGTTGGTGACCAGCCCGCATAGCTCAATGGATTCGTACTGGTTTTTCCGCAGATATTCCATCAGCCCCACGGAGCCGAAGGTGGGCTTCTCAAACACCATGTCTTTAGGAGAACGCAAAAGCGCCACCTTGCCGTAAAGCTGCCAACCCTCATTATCTTTGAGGCAGTGGGGGACGGGCAGTTTCGTGCCCTCCATAGTGGTCAGGTAATCCTCTCCATGGGTGTCCATGGTGAATACCACAACGTCTCCTGCGTTGCGGTAGGAGGCGATCTTGCGGCAGATGGGCTCCTCCAGCGTTTCGGCCTTTAAAAATCCCAGGCTCCCTGTCACAAAATCGTTTTGATAATCCACGACAATCAGCAGCCTTTTCATGCTTGCCTCCTATTCTTCCTCTGCCTTGGACAGCACGCCCGAAAGCATCCGGGCGATCTCCTGCATCAGCCGCTCAAAATGCGGCACGTCCACTTCATTGGCGCACAGGCACAAGACAAAGGGTTCCCTGGCAAATATGATGCCCACATCGTGGGTGATCTCATCGTCCTCCCCGGTTTTATGCGCAACACGGATGCCTTGGCTGTGCAGGTAAAAGGGGATTTTACCGTTAAGCTGCTGATTACCTAAAATACCAAGCATCCGGCGGCTGGCCTCCGGGGATACAACTTCTTCCCGATACAGCTTTTCCAGAAGCAATCCCATATCCCCGGCCGTAATGTAGTTTTGAATGCCTCTTAAGCTCAATTCTTTATCAAACAGCCGCCGGTTCAGCCTGCTTGACCTGGCGCCCAAAATTTGCAGCGTTTCGTTGATGCTCTCCGGTCCCAGAAAATCGATGAGCAGGTTGGTGGCGGTGTTGTCGCTAACGATAATCATCAGCGTTACAAGGTCCATCAGCGAAACTTCCAACCCATTGCGCAGGTAGCTCAACACTCCGCATGAGGGCATCTTTTGAGGAGCCTCCAGGAAGAACCGGGCATCCTCCGTGGTCTCCCCATCCCGTATCTGACGGAACGCCTCTATCATGATGGGCAGTTTGATGACGCTGGCGGCGATCAGGGGAAGTTCCGGCTGATAGGAAAAGGCTGCGCCGGTAATCAGATTCTTATAATAAAGGCTTACCTTTCCGGGAACCCGGGCGATGGCGTCGAGAATTTCCTCTCGTTTGTCAAGCAAAAGGCATACTCCTTTCCCAGGAGGGTGATTCTTCCTCATTATAGCCATCTTCCTGAAAATTGCAAGGCGGCGGGGGAGCGGGAGGACTGGATAAAAACATATGATGCTAAGGGGAGTTCTTGAATAAACGATGATTTAGTGGTGCGAAGTATATTGCATTCAAGCCGTTGACTTCCAGTTGCGCAAAACCAGCCAACAAAAAGCCTTCCCCTTGAGGGGAAGGTGGCGCGAAGCGCCGGAAGAGGTGTCGGCACACGCCGCTTTGGAAATGATATATTCTTCTTCTCGAACAGGACACCTCTTCAGTGGCCTGCAGGCGACAGGTTCCCCTCAAGGGGAAGCCTTTTGGAGGACCTTCCCTCCCGCCTACTTTGATATGCTCACGGTCTGCTAAATCATCTCTTATCTCCGAAGGTGACTGAAGTTACATTACCATTATTCCACACCACCTCTATCCCTCGTGCTTTTTCACCAAAAAAGCCCCCATATATTCCATGCATTTATCCGTTGCGAAATATGTCATACAGTGGTATTCTATGCACTGTTGTGTGTATCCAAATAATTTAATAAAGGGGAGCGTTTTCCTGATGAGGCCTGCTTTATTTGGGGCCGTGAAACAGTATTCATGGGAAAAGTTTTTTAAGGACCTGGTCGCCGGCGCCATTGTTGGAATCGTCGCACTGCCTCTATCTATCGCCTTTGGAATCGCTTCCGGTGTCTCCCCCGAAAAAGGCTTGGTAACAGCTGTGGTAGGGGGATTTATCATTTCCCTCCTGGGCGGCTGCAACGTTCAGATAGGCGGGCCTACCGGCGCTTTCGTGGTGATCATCTCTGGAGCCATCGCCAAATTCGGCCTGGATGGGCTGATCATGGCCACGATGATGGCCGGAGTCTTTCTGGTGCTGGCCGGACTTTTGCGTTTTGGCAAGCTTTTGCAGTTTATCCCGCATCCGGTGGTGGCAGGCTTCACAACCGGCATCGCTATCGTCATTTTTTCCGGCCAGGTGGGGGATTTCATGGGCCTGAGAGCCGGGCATGTTCCCGCTGAGTTTCTGGGCAAGTGGGAAGCCTATTTTCACGCCATGGGCACCCTCTCCTGGCAGACGTTATTGATTGGTCTGTTTACCATCATCGTGATCCTGCTTTGGCCAAAGGTCAGCCGCCGCATCCCAGGTACTTTGGTGGCGCTGCTGGCCGCGACAGCTCTGGCGTTTTTCCTGCCCCAGGCCGACACCATCGGCACCAGGTTCACCCAGATCTCCAACACTTTTCCTGCGCCCTCCCTTCCCGCCTGGTCCATCCCCAAGGCCATGACGATTTTGCCCACCGCCTTAACCATCGCGTTCCTGGCGGGGGTCGAATCACTTCTTTCAGCCGTTGTTGCCGACAGCATGACCGGCTCGCGTCATGATCCCAATATGGAATTGGTGGCTCAAGGTCTGGGCAACATCGGGTCCGCCCTCTTTGGCGGCATCCCTGTGACCGGGGCTTTAGCGCGGACCGCGGCGAACATCAAAAACGGCGGCCGGACCCCTTTGGCGGGGAT
>JAEWAH010000101.1 GCA_023391725.1 Bacillota bacterium
CTGCTGGCCATGTTGCCTATCTCGTCACGGCTCTCATAGGTGACATTGACCTGCATGTTGCCTTCCGCCATTTTTCCGAATACGCCTTCGATCTCCTTAACAGGCTTACTGATGATGCTGGAAATGAAAACCCCCAAAATGACTGCCAGCACCATTGCTACCGCCATCAGGATGATCATCACAACGCCTGCCTGATTCGCGGTCTTCGTATTCGTATCGGATTTTTCCCCCGCCTGGGTGATTTTCATATCAAACAGGGAGGTAAGCCCCTGATCTATCGCCTGGGATACGGCATATGCTTCGCCGCGCAGAACCGTCAGCGCCTGGTCCTCCTGGTTGGCCAAACAAAGGCTGATGATCTGCTGCTTGAAGGGTGCAAACTTTTTTAGATTGGCTGCCAGGTCATCATAAATTCGCCTTACCTCATCGCTGCGGATCGTTGCCTTAAAGGTTTCAAGATTCGTATCGATCGTCTTGGAAAGTTCATTCTCGGCAGTCACATACTTGTTACGGTCGGTGCTTCCCCGCTCGACGATCAAATCCCGCAGGTTCACCCGCTCCTTTTGGAAAGCGACGGCCATCTCGCCTATCTCCCCGAGCGGCACCGTATTCACTTCGTACAGCTCCGTATCCAGGCCTTCGATGGCTTGTATATTGATCACGCCATATATGCCCACAACGCCCGCGATCAGCGCCACAAGAAAAAATGCGGACAAAAGCTTCGCAGAGATCTTCAGATGATAAAACCATTTCATTAACGGGGTCCTCCTTCTATTTCTTTTGTAAAATCAGCAGGCATTACTTAAATACTCTGTTTCTTCATCACTTAAAAGTTTGGTGCAGTCAAGCAGCAGCTTCACGTCACCGCCCGCTTTGCCAATGCCCTTGACGTATGTGCGCCCATCCTTGCCAATACCCGGCGGGGGAGCGATATCCTCCTCCTGCATGGTCAGCACTTCCGAAACGCGGTCCACGATCAGGCCGATGGATAGGACGTCGGTATTGAGCACGATGATGCATGTCCTGTCATCGTAATCACGGACCTGCTTTTTGAAGCGGGCCCGGGCATCCATCACCGGGATGATCTTTCCCCGAAGATTCATGATCCCTTTGATGTACTCCGGCATCTCGGGAACATTCGTGATAGACTGGATGCCAATGATCTCGGTAATGTACCGGATCTCGATCCCGTACAGCTCGCTGCCCATGGCGAAAATAAGGTATCTGCCCCGGAGCGTGTCCTCATTTTCCGTCTGATCCATGTCCAGTACGCCAGCTTGCGCCATTTGATCGACCTCCTTCATTTTCGTGATAAACCGCTAAAATCTGCCAGTAAATAACACTACCAGCAGATTTTTACGCAATCAATACAACCTTCGTTGTATTTTTATTAGATTGTTAAAATTTCTATCTTGTTTAGCTCCGCCTTTGTATGGATATCCAGCTTCACAAATGCGTTATGAAGAATGGTCTTTACCGTTTTTTCCGATATGTACAACGTCTCGGCGATCTCCCTGTTGCTGATGCCCTCCCTGGCGAGCGAAGCAATTTCCCTTTCCCTGGGCGTCAGCGGAGATTTTGCCCGAAGGACCGCTTTTTTGATGGCCATTGCGCCCTTTTCCTGGCGCTTGCAAACAGCTATTAAGGCAGCAAGCTCGTCTCCCAGCTCCTGTGGCAGGGTGATCCTCCGGGCGTCAAATAAGGTCTCGGGGAGCGCCGTATAGATCTCCCCGCGGGATATGCGCTTTGTTTTGAGGCATGCTAAAATGTCGGCAGAGGATGTAAATAGGGGAGACAACTGGCTCCAATGAACAGCAAAGGGAATGTATATTTTGTCAGGCAACGCCATGTTAAGGGCATCGATCAGGTACTCTCTTGCTCCCTGATCGTTCCCGTTTTCATGCTTGGCCGCGGCAAGAAGGATCAACTGGCCCACCTGGGGCAGCATTTGATGGGCGCCTCTGGCCGCATCCATAGTCAGCTGGGAAATGCCGTATAGTTCGCCGTAGCGCCTGTCCAGCAGCAGCAGCTTTGAATGCAGCATCTGAATGAAGGGAACAGACGGAAGATACATGGCTTCCTGAATGCTTTGCATCTGGTAAAGCCATTGGGGTATATGATCCTTCATCCCCAGCACAAGGCTCAAAACTGTCAGACAAAGCTCAACCATTTGCTTAATAAACGGGCGGGGGTCGTGCTGGGCACAGTCCCTTATATCACGGGCGGCGGCAAAATACCCCTTTACATCCCCCCGAAGGATGGCGATGTTGGCGAGCACCAGCTGCGCGCACAGGCAAATGACGGTCTGGCGGCAGACCCGGGCCTCGTTAAGCGCCCTGTAACACAATGCCTCCGCCTTGTGGTCTTTGCCCTGCATAAGCATAGCCTCCGCCAGCATCAGGCTATCGGCGCCGGCGCCATGCCCCCGGGTCAATTGAAGATAGCAGGGAAGGCATTCCTCCAAATTGCAAAGCGCTTCCGCAAGCTTTCCTGATTCCCGCCAAAACATATTCAGAATGGAAATATCGCCAAACGTCCATGGCACATCGCTTAGCATGATGGCGCTGGGGCCGCCCAGAATTTCCAATGCCAGCCTGCTGCTTTCATTCATCTTCCTGATGTCGTTGTATTCCATAAAGGCAGTCAAGTGGATCAGCTCCCCCTGAAGCCGCCTCAGCCCCTCCCGGTCAAGCCCCGCCCCATTTTTTTCGATGGCCCTATGGATCAGCCTGCACAGCTTATGGGCGATCTTAAACTGCCTATCAAACACCATCGGGTAAGCAAACGTCAAAATGGCGAAAGGATATTTGCAAAGCGTTTCCTCCGGGCACTCGCCGATCAATGCGGTAATAAATGCCCGCAAGTTTTCCCCTCTTTCCTCGCAAAGATGGTCTACATGAAAAGGCATCGATAATATTGCCTCAAACTCCCCGATCTTCAAAAAGAATTGCGCGGCGCGGCAATGCTGCCCGGCTGTGGCGCAAGCTTGCCCGGCCCGGCGGAACATCTCATTTTGAAAAGCCTTTGGACGGTTGCAGAAGCGGTTTTGCAGGTATTCACGTAAAATGTTATGCATGACATATAGGCTTGTGCTTGAAGAATACCGTATAAAGTCGTTGTGCCGGAGCAGTTCTTGGAGCTTATCGGGAAGGCATTCCATGCCCGCCATGATGGCGGCCTGAAGGGATGTAAAACTGCCCAGCACGGAAACCGAAAGCAAAAAATCTTTTTCCTCCGGCGCAAGCTGGTCCCAGACAGCCACCTCCACCAAATCATCAAGGCCATCGCCCAGGTCAAAGGAGCCGGTCCGTTCATATTGTATTCTCTTAAGTCTTACGGCCGACACCCAGCCATGGGTATCTTCATACACCTTGTCCGCCTCCTTTGCATTAAGGCGGATCCCTTCATACAAAAAAAGCGCGGCGATGCCCTCCCTGTCAAAAGCGAAAGCAGTCGGATCAAAGAGATGGATATTGTCGTTATGCATGGCATGCTGCCGCACGGCTCCAAGCTGCCGAGTAATAAATACAATGTGCAGCTTCGGATGGCCGTGCAATGAAAAGATGCTGATCAATTCCCGGGGGATTAAGCAGCCCACAAGATGATAATTGTCTATGACCAAATACGTTTCTTGCGTGCAGCGGAGATTTTGAAGGATTGGGGCCACGTAGATCATCGTATTCATGGTGGGCATCTGAAGTTTTGTGAGCTTTTCAGCCGCATCTTCATCCACCTGGGAAAACAACCAGCATATACCTGCCCAGGCTATAGAGGCCGGTTCGCCCAGGCAAGTATACCAATGCCTGCGTGTTCCTTCCGGAAAGCTCTTAAAATACTCCCTGACTGCCGTTGTTTTGCCAAAGCCGCACGGCGCCTCCATAACGGTGACGGGATACGCCGGAATCTTAACCAACTGGCTTGTAAGGCTTTGAGAAAAATAGTATGGCCCCCGCGCTCCGGCCTTCTTATGCATTTGTTTTGCTCCGCATTAAGCATACGCATACTTTGCCCCAGACAAAAAAGACACCTGGAGAGGATCTGATGTGAGGGGCATCCCTCCCAGGCGTGATATGGGAATCTCGAACTGGTCCAAATTATAGCGGATAACCGTGCAAGAAGCAAGCCAATTTCGGCCTGACAGGTGATCAATGATCACCCGCTTGCTGGAGTCAAGCCAATTCTTTTTCTTAAGCCCTGCAGAGGAACGCTCCGTCATCCCGCGCAACACAAAATGAGGCGCGCTTTGTTTATGAAACAAAGCGCGCCCTGCAGGGGAATAGGGGGTCTATATTAAAGTGGGTTACTCGTCATTAAGATCCGTGATCTGTCAATACTTACCCAAGGTGGAAGCGCCGCCGCGCGCTGGCGCTTTTTTCATGAGGGAAATGGTTGAGAAGCTATCGTCTTCATTTACGCCTTCCAGCTTGAATTTGCCTACTTCCTCCCTAAGGGCGGCCGCCTGGGCGGACAGTTCCTCGCTGGTGGCGGAATTTTCCTCTGCGGTGGCGGCATTCGTCTGCACCACGGCGGATACCTGATTGAGCCCTATCTTGATCTGTTCGATGGCCACCGCCTGCTCGGTGGAAGCCTTGTCGATCTTCTCGATGCTCCGGCTGGCCATCTGGGCCTTTTCGCCCACTTCCCTAAGGATCCGCGCCGTCTGTTCTGTCAGCTGCGAGCCCTTGGATACCGTGGCCACGGAGGCCTGGATCAGCTCCGCCGTCTGTTTGGCGGCCTCGGCGGATTTGGCGGCGAGGTTGCGCACTTCGTCGGCCACTACTGCAAATCCCTTTCCGGCGTTGCCCGCCCTAGCAGCCTCAATGGTGGCGTTCAAAGCCAGAATGTTGGGCTGGAAGGCGATGTCCTCTATGGCCTTGGTGATATTGGTGATCTGGCCCGACGCGGCGCCGATATCGCTCATGGCGCGTGTGAGCTGGTCCATATGCTCATTGCCGGCGGTGACCCCGGAGCCCGCCTGCTGGACGTATTCCGTAGCGGTCTTGACGCTTAGCGAGTTCTCAGCGGCCTGCTCTGCGATCTTGGTAATGGATGTGCTCAGCTCCTCCACCGTCGCCGCCTGCTCGGTGGAGCCGGAGGCCAGCGCCTGCGCGCCGCTTGCCACCTGGCCGGAGCCGGTGCTTACCTGGATTGCGGTGGTATTAATGAGCGCCAGCGTCTGGTTAAGCGAGGCCGAAATTCCCAGCAGCGCGGCCTTGATGGAGGCGAACTCCCCTTCGTAGGCGTGGGTCAGATGGATTCGCATGTCCCCGTTCTTCATGGTCTGAAGGGTGGAAGTGATCTCCAAAATGTATTGGTAATACTCGCCCAGGCGTTTTAGTATTTGACCCATCCGCATGGAAAGCTGCCCCACCTCATCCTTGGTGAAGCTCTTTTCATCGATCGTGAGCGTCAATTCACCCTGGGCGATCCTTTCGCTGATCCCGGCGATCTTTTTGATGGGGCTGCTGATGGTGGAGCTGATGAACAGGCCGAAGGCGATCATGACCACCGCGAACACCACGCTCAAGGTGACCAATAGGGTGATGGTATCCTGATTCATTTTGTCGTACTCGCCGTCGCCTTTCACCGATTCCTGCACCATGGAAGTCCCAATACTGGAAAGCGGCGTTATGATCTGCTCCCTGATTATGTCAAGCTGGCCGTCCAGTTGCCGCATCTCATCGCTGATCCCGTCTGTGGTCTCAAGCAGCGGCAGCATCCTTGTTTCAAACAGGCTGGTATACGCGTCCAAAGCCACTTTGGCGTCCTTTGCCCACTGGATCTCTTC
>JAEWAH010000121.1 GCA_023391725.1 Bacillota bacterium
TTGGTGAACACGGTGTTGGCGTTATAGCCTGCAAATGCGCTGCCGTTGTTGTTGGCCATGGAGGTGAAGGCGTACAAAATCTCCGAAAACCCGTGGGCCCCGGAATTGGTAAGCCATCCGGCCGCTCCAGGCATGATGACCGCCGCCGCCGTACCCAAAAGCGTCATAAGCGGCGGGGCCAGCACAATCAGGCACACCATCTTCATATCGAAAGGCTCGATCTTTTTGCCCAGGTATTCGGGCGTGCGCCCCACCATCAGCCCGGCGATGAACACGGTCAAAAGCACAAACGCCAGCATGCCATAAAGCCCGCTGCCCGCGCCGCCAAATACGATCTCCCCCAACTGCATCAGGAACATGGCGCCCATCCCGGCAAAGGGGGTGAGGCTGTCGTGCATGGCGTTCACCGAGCCGTTGGAGGCCGCCGTTGTGGCTGCCGCCCAGAAGGTGGATGCGCCCACGCCGTGTATGACCTCTTTCCCCTCCATGCTGCCGGAAGTGATCACGCCCTGGTATGCGGGCGCGGCAGTTATTTCGCTTATGTTCATAACGGCAAGCACGGCCACAAACAGGATGATCATGGCGATATAGATGGACCGCCCCTGCTTTTTATCCATCACCGCTTTGCCAAAGCTCACGCACAGTGCCGCGGGGATCAAAAGGATCGAAAGCATTTCCAGCAGGTTGGAAAGGGCCGTGGGGTTTTCCAGCGGGAAGGCGGAGTTCATCCCGAAGAACCCGCCCCCGTTGGTGCCCAATTGCTTGATGGCTATTTGACTGGCCGCCGGGCCCAAGGGCAGCGTTTGGGCGGCCCCGCCTTCCAGCGTGGCCAGTTCCTTATAGGAGCTGAACGATTGCACCACGCCCTGAGAAACAAGGATGACCGCCAGCACAAAAGAAAGGGGGATCAGCACGTACAGGGTGCTTCTTACAAGGTCCACCCAGAAGCTGCCCAGGGTATCCTTCTGCTTATAAATAAACCCGCGAATCAATGCGTACAGCACCGCGATCCCAGCAGCCGCCGATACAAAGTTTTGAACTGTCAGCCCAAGGAACTGGGAAAGGTACGACAGGGAAGTTTCTCCCGAGTACGCCTGCCAGTTGGTGTTGGAAACGAAGCTGGCTGCTGTGTTGAACGCCAGGTGCCAGCTCATGGGCCCCATCCCTTGGGGATTAAAAGGAAGCACTCCCTGAAGCATCAGCAAAAGCCACAGGAACACAAGGCATATCAAGCTGAATACCATTACTGAAAGCGTATATTTTTTTGCGCTCATCTGCTCATCGGCTCTTACGCCCATGACCTTGTAGATCCCTCTTTCCATGGGGCTTACAAGGCGCGAGAGGAATACGCGCTCCCCGGCCATCACCCGGTTAATATACAGCCCCAGGGGGATGGATAACCCGATAAGCGCCGCAATATAGAACGCATCCTGCCACAAGATCAAACTCATAATTCCTCACCTCGAAAAAGCACAAAGAAAAGGTATGCCAATAATCCAAGGCCCGCAAGCCCCGCCACCGCCAATACGATGCCCACGCAAATCCTCCCCCGTTATCCTTCACACGTTTGTTCAGTGGTGCGTATTTACCCACCACTGGACGCCGCACAGGATGAACAAAATGCCCGCGACCGCCCAAAGAATGATACCTACCCAGTCCATCCTCTTCCCCCTTTTATTGTTTCCCAGGCCGTTTTGTTGATACTATCCGGCTGTTATCATCTTAACAGGAAAAAAATCAAGACAGTATAAAAATGCGGTGTGCCCGTATCAAGAAGATGTCAAGATATGCGGGGAAACAGGGGAGGGGCAGGGCCTGTGTTTTTTTATCCGCGAATTTTGCCCCTATTCCTTAAAAAAGGACAGGAAGCATACCAAAAGGACAAGCCCGCCTGGCGGACAAGGAGCTATCATGAGGAATTCCTAATTATTTTATAAAATGGAAATGATTGATATGTTTGGGACGAGGTGATACATTGATGAAGACCGCCCGCACGGCCTGTGTTTTTTGCTTGGCGGCCAAGAAATGCCAGGGAGCGAAGAGATGTCAGGCATGACCCTTAACGAAAATCGGACCCAGGCCCCGGTGTTCCGCCTGGCGGGGCTTACCGCGGCCATATCTGGTGCGCCGGTTATGAAAAGCACGGGCAGGGATTACCGCGTACGAGGCGTTTCCCGCCCGGACATCACCATAGATGTTTCCGCTTATGCGCGGCTTCTTCAGGATAAGAACCCGGGCTTGGAGTGGGAAATATGCTGCTATACGGCCTCGGCCCGGCAGTTTTATGTGCGTTTGCTTCCTTTTGAAGGCTTTGTGCTGCACGCCTGCGCCGTGGTGCTGGATGGAGGCGCTTACCTGTTTTCCGCAGACAGCGGCACGGGCAAGTCCACCCACGCCGCTTTGTGGCTTTCCCATTTCGGGAAATCCCGGGCCTACATCCTAAATGACGACAAGCCCCTGATCCGTAAACAGGATGGGAAATACCTGGCCTATGGCGCGCCTTGGTGCGGAAGCGCAGGGCTTGGGGTCAATAAAAGCGCCCCTATAAAGGGAGTGGCTTTTCTGACCAGGGACGAGACGGATTGGATCCGGCCCCTTTCCAACAGGGAGGCGCTGCCCCACCTTTTGCGCCAGTCGGACCCGCTGGTAAGGGTCGAACAGATGGGCGCGCTTGTCTCGCTCCTGGGTGACTTCTTGCAAAGCGTGCCTGCATACTTGATGGGGTGCACCATCAGCGAAAACGCCGTTTCGATAGCCCATGGGGCAATGGCGGGAAAAGGGGGGACGGACGGTTGGCACCTCATGGCATAGCATCTCTTCGGGAAAGCGCGGCGGCAGCCGGCATCCCCCTGAACGGCATGTTTGAGCTTACAAAGCGGTGCAACCTGCGCTGCGGTTTTTGCTATGTTTCCGACCGGCAGTGCGGGAAGGAGAAAAGCGCAGAAAAGACCACGGAAGAATGGCTGCATATGATTGGACAAGCCGCCCGGGCAGGGATGCTGGTATGCACCTTTACCGGGGGCGAGCCCTTCATCCGGGAAGATTTTGAGGAGATCTACTGCAAGGCCTACGATATGGGCCTGCGCATCGCCATCTTCACCAACGCCGCGCTGATCGGCGAAAAACAGTTCGCCTATTTACGCAAGCGGCCACCGGGCCTTCTTTCCATCTCCGTGTACGGCGCTTCCGAAAAAAGCTACCGGGAGCTTTGCGGGGACGGCGCGGCCTACCACCGGGTAATGGAAGCCATTCAAAGGATCAAAGAGGAAGGCTTTCATATGGAACTCAAGTCCCTGCCCCTGCGCCTTTTGGCGGAGGAATTCGAGTCCATCGGGCGCATGTCCGCTTCATGCGGCTGCCTGGGGCGGCTGGATGTGTATATCGGACCGGGGCGTGACGACTCTGAAAGGCATAACGGATCATGGCGGCTTCCGTCGGATCAGCTGTTTTCGGCCCTCACGTCCTTTCAAAAGGGGCTAATGGATGGCGTGATCCCGCCCAAAAAGGATCCCCAGCCGGAAGTACATTTCCCGCCGCAAG
>JAEWAH010000125.1 GCA_023391725.1 Bacillota bacterium
GCGTATGCCCAGCTGTGCCCCGCAGCTCTCCCTGACCACAAGCCTGGGGTTGTGGCTGATGGGTACTTCGTCACTGAGCCCTTTCATGAGGTTGATGAGGCTGATGATGGCCAGGCGGCCCAGATAGTCGTTCTGTTGATCCAGCGAGGTCAGGCGCGGCATGGTATATTCGCCGAAGTAAAACGAGTCGCAGCTGACGATGGCGATATCCTCGGGTACGCGAAGGCCAGCGTCCCCAATGGCCCGGATGGCGCCCAGCGCCACCATGTCGTTGATGGCGATGAAAGCCGTGGGCCGCTCGGAATGAAGCTGGGCTTGCATCGCCGTGTAGCCGTCGGGAATGTAGTAGTCCGAAAAATGCACGTACTGGGGGTTAAAGGGTAGGTTCATCGCCGCCAGGGTCTGCTTGTAGGCGGCAAAACGGTCGGTGGTGATGCGCACGCCCGGCTCGCCCCCCAGAAAGCCGATGCGCTTGTGGCCCAGGGCATGCAGATGACGTATGGCCGCCAACACGCCGCTGGCCAGGCTGCGCTCTATGAAGACGCAATTGGCGCCCTCAAACCGCTGGCCGATGATCACGACGGGAAGCTGCTGCTGCAATTCGTTCAGCGAGGCAAGATACTCCGGCGAAACAACGTCCCTGTCCAGCTGGCCGCCTGTGATGATCACTCCGTCCAGCCGCTTATCCATGATCATTTGAAAATAGGTGGACTCCGTGATGGTCTTCTTGAAGCTTTGGCTGAAGCTGCCGTACAAGGTGTTAAACAGAACGACGGAGTAGTTTTGTTCCAGGGAATAGCGCTCGATTTCCAGAAACAGCGATGAAAAGTAAGGGTTCGTTATATCCGGCAGAACGACCCCGATGGATCTGCTTTCATTGTTGCTCAGCCCCTGGGCCAAGGCGTTGGGGGAGAAATGGTTGTTCTCGATCACCGCCTGCACCAGTTTGCGCGTATTCTCGGAAACAAGCGAGCTGTTGTTCAGCACACGGGAAACCGTGGTGATGGATACGCCGGCCTGCTCCGCGATTTCATAGATCGTGGTCTTCTTCTTGGCAAAAGGACTTCCGCTCTGTACTTTCTTCACCATGCCGCTCCGTTTGAATATTTTCCCACTGCCGGGTAGCTTCATTATAATAAACGTTCTATGGTTTTGCAATCCCGATTTGTTATCAAAGGTTGGAAATGCGCCATTGGTACCGCTTGCATCATGGGCTGCTCCGACCGGACTGAGGTGATACGATTGGACCTTAAGGAAACGAACAACACTTATCTTGGGATCGATTTGGGAGGAACCAAGCTGCTGGTCGGCGAAGCTGATGCAAGCGGCAGGCTGCTTGGATGTAAGAAATATCCATCGTGTTATCTTTATCAAAAGCAGGCGCTTAAGTGTATTACGGATGCCGTGGACGATTACTTAGGAGACCGCGGCGAAAACGAATTTGGGAATGTTCTGGCAATGGGGCTGGGGCTTGTGGGAAGGGTCGACAGCGAAAGCGGCACCTGGTTTCAAATCGACAAGCAGCGCACCGAAGAAATCCCCTGGCGGATATCCTGTTCAAACGATATGGCCTTCCCTGCACTATCGATAACGATGTGCCCAGCGCCACCCGGGCTGAAATGCGCTTCGGGTTCGGGCAGACGACAAGAAACTTTATTTATGTCAACGTGGGCACGGGCCTGGCGGCTGGGATCGTGACGGGCGGGCGCATCGTGCGCGGCGGGCACTTCAATTCCGGGGAAGTAGGGCATGTGCAGGTGGGGGTCAAGGTGGGCGTTCCCTGCGCCTGCGGCCGCACCGACTGCGTGGAAAGCATTGCAGCCGGCACCGGGATCGACATGTGCGCCCGGCTTCTCCTGCCTAAGTATCCCGATACCCTGCTTCACATTCCCGATAGGAACGAGCGCGTGAACGTGCGCGAGGTGTTTGAAAAGGCGGAGGCCGATCCGCTGTGCGGCCTTTTAACAGACAACGCCGCCAGGGGGATCGCCAACCTTATCATGAATCTGGCCAGGACCACCGACCCGGACACCGTGGTGCTGGGCGGCGGGGTGGTCGCCGACGGGATGCTGTTTCCCAGGATCGAGAAATACCTGCATGCCAACACCATGCGCTTTGTTACCGGCGGCGTGAAGCTTACCATGCTGGACCCCGACCGCATCGGGCTCCTTGGCGCCTGCACCCTGGCCATGGACGCCATTGATCGCTTAAATAGTACACAAGCCGCTGGTTGAAAGGAGAGACCCGTATGCTGAAAGTGACGATTGCAAAAAACGAGGCGGAATTTGACCGCCTGGCCGCCTGGCGCATTATCGGCGAAATGATGAAAAACCCCCAGGCGGTGATCGGCCTGTCCACGGGCCAGACCACCCTTAACATGCACGGGATCGTAAGCGATATTTATAGGCAGTATCCCTTCGACGTGTCGGGGATCACACTGTTCAATGTGGATGAACTCACCAACCTGCCCCGCAGCTACAAGGGCTGCTGCTATACCATGATCAAGGAGCAGATCGCGGGGCCGCTGAACATCCCGGAAGAGAATTTTATTATGCCGGCCACCATGTCGGACGATTTTGAGCGGGAATCCCGGGAGTTTCAAAAGGCGCTGGAAGCGCGGGGCGGCATCGACCTGCAGATGCTGGGGCTGGGCTTCAACGGGCATATTGGCATCAACCAGCCGGGGACGCCCTTTGGCAGCGAGACCTGGGTATCCCCCATGGACGAGATTTTCGAGGCCCGGGTGCGCAAGGAAACGGGCGTGGCTGCCGATTATCCCCTGGGCGGGCTGACGCTGGGCATCCGCACCATCATGCATTCCAAAAAAATCGTTTTGATCGCCAAAGGCGCCCACAAGGCTGAAATCGTGGAGAAAATGCTGCTGGGCCCCGTGACGGAGGACATTCCCGCCAGCGTTTTGCAGCTGCACCCCAATTGCGAGTTTTTGCTGGATAAGGACGCGGCGGGCCGTATCGCGGACAGGTTTTAAGCAGTAAAGGAGCGCCTTATGAAAACACCTTTCGCTATCGATGGACGGCTGCGCGAACAGATTGAGGATACGGGGTTTTTGCACAAGGCGCTGCCGCTGGACCTTGCAAACTCCCTGGAGCAGATGGGGCTTTCAAAGAAGGTTGTAAGCCAAAGGCTGCTGTGCGATATGAAAAGCGCCAAGGGTTGGAGAAGCGCAGGCCCCGGCACATTTAGCCATACGGGGCGCGTGACCCCCGGGGGCAGCGTGAGCATGCGCATGGAAGCCCCCACCGCCTGGAACGCTTGGCCCCAGGAGAACCCGGAAGGGGATTACACGCCCTTTTTCCGCCAGCACGCCATCTTTGATCTGGGCGGGCAGGACCTTACTGCATACAACCGCATCCGCTTTTGGATCTATCCCGACTGCCCGGGCGTTTACGCGGTGAATATTGACCTCTTGTACCAAAACGATGGGGAGATCAAAATCCCCGATCCCTATAACAGGGAAGGCCGCCACGAAATCAACCTGGTCAACGGCAAGTGGAACGAATGCTTTCTTGAGATCCCGGAGCTGCCCAGAGACCGCATGACCATGCTGTGCTTTGAGCGCGCAGTCTTTGGCCGGGAGCGCACCATGGGCGAAACCTGGCGGTTTGATTTCGGCGAAATATATTTGGAACAGGTGGAGGAGCCGGAGCTTGTCCATGGCTGGACGCCAGCCCCCGGGAAGATCGGCTGCAGCATAAGCGGCTATGAGGCAAAAGGTGTTAAGACCGCCGTGATGCGCGCAGCCGGTGAGAATCCGCCCCTTTTTCAAGTGGAGCGCATGGACGGGGGAACCGCCTTTGCGGGGCAGGCCCAAAGGAAGATCACTGCGGACGGCAACTTTGATGTGCTGGATTTCAGCGAACTTAATGAGCCCGGCCAATATATGATCGCATGTGGCAAAAGCCGCACCCGGCCGTTCCCAATAGGGGAGGGCATTTGGGGAAACAGCGTGTGGAAAGCCCTCAACTTTGTGTTCTGCGAGCGCTGCGGCGCGCCGGTGGCAGGCATGCACGGAAGCTGCCACGGGGACATTCTGGCCCATCATGACGGTAAAACCCTGGCCTACTGCGGCGGCTGGCACGACGCGGGGGATCTGTCCCAGCAGACCCTGCAAACGGGGGATGTGGCCTTCGCCCTTTTGGAGATGGCGGAGGCCGCCCGGGGAAGCGATAGGCAGCTTGGCTTGCGCCTGATGGAGGAAGCCCGCTGGGGCCTGGATTTTCTGCTCAAGTGCCGCTTTGGAGATGGATCCTATGCCAGCAGCGCCGGCATCGTTCATTGGAGCGACGGGTACATCGGCACCTTTGACGACAGGCCTGCGCGGGTGCATGACAATTCCTTTGACAACCTGCTCTACGCAGGCTACTACGCCAAGGCGGCCATGGTGCTTTCTGATGATGAGCCCCTGCGCCACCGGCTCACCGACTGCGCCAGGGAGGATTTTGCCTTCGCCCTTGAAAAATTCGGGCGGCAGGGCTTTTCGGAACAGCCCATCCAATGGGAGCACAGCCTGAACACCTCCCCCGCCCAGTACATGGCCACCATGAGCTGGACCGCCAGCATGCTCTTTCGCCTGACGGGGGAGGAAGCGTATGCGAAAAAGGCCGCCGAGGCCATCGGGTACACGCTCGATTGCCAGCGTGTAAAACCCCTGGGAAAAGATGGCCTGAAGGGATTTTTCTACCGGGACCGGGATCAGCGCATCATACAGCACTACACTCATCAATCCCGGGACGCGGCGTTCATGCAGGCTTTGCAGCTGCTGATTGAGACGCAGCCGGGTCATCCTGACATAAGCCGATGGCTGGAATCCGTCCGGCTCTTCGGTGGATATCTCAAACAGATGATGACGTATACTTCGCCTTGGGGCATGCTGCCCAGCGGCATATATCACGCGGGCGAGGGCGGCGACAGGGA
>JAEWAH010000156.1 GCA_023391725.1 Bacillota bacterium
TCGATTATCTTCTGATGGACCTGCCCGGCACCTATTCGTTAATGGCCAATTCGCAGGAAGAGGAAATCGCCCGGGACTTTATTTGTTTTGAGGAGCCGGATGTGACGGTGGTGGTGGCGGACGCTACCTGCCTGGAGAGGAATCTAAACCTGGTCTTGCAAGTGATGGAGATTACGGGAAAGACCGTGCTGTGCGTGAACCTGATGGACGAGGCGAGAAAAAAGAAAATCTCCGTGGATGTAGGCAGCCTTTCGGCGCTGCTGGGCATCCCGGTGATCGGGGCCAGCGCCAGGTCCGGCAAGGGGCTGCGGGAGCTCATGGACGCGGTCAGGGATGTTGCAAGCGGGGAGGCGGCTTTGGAACCGCCCCAGGTTACATATCGGGATGAGATCGAGCAGGCCGTATCTTCCCTTACGCCTTTTTTGGAAAATACCCTGAACGGGCGGGTGAGCACCAGGTGGGCAGCGTTACGCCTTTTGGAGGGGGAGTGGGGGATATTGCGCTCCCTCACGGAACACCTTGGGTATGACCCGCTGGAAGACGAGGGATTGCGGACCTGCCTGGCCGCGTCTGTCGCGTCCCTGGAAAGACAGGGCATCACCCGGGAAATAGTACAGGATGAGATCATAGCTGCGATCATCAGGCGTTGTGAGGAGATTGCCGAAGAAACCGTCTCTCTTGGGAACAAGAGCTACCATGAGCGGGACCTGCGTATCGACCGGATACTTACCAGCAAGCTTACAGGGATCCCCATTATGATCCTGCTTCTGTTTTTCATCTTCTGGCTCACGATTGCCGGGGCCAACGGGCCTTCCTCCCTTATAGCGGATGGACTCTTTTCTCTCATCGGCCCCTTTTCTGCATTTTTGAAAAGTCTGTCCTTCCCGGTATGGCTCGTAGGTCTTTTGGTGGACGGGGTGTACAAGACGCTGGCCTGGGTCATCTCCGTAATGCTGCCGCCCATGGCTATTTTCTTCCCCTTGTTTACGCTGATGGAGGACCTGGGGTACCTGCCCCGGGTGGCGTTCAACCTGGATAATTTCTTCAGGAAAGCATGTGCCCACGGCAAGCAGGCACTGACTATGTGCATGGGCTTTGGCTGCAACGCCTGCGGCGTGACAGGCTGCCGGATCATCGATTCCCCACGTGAGCGGCTTATTGCCATCCTCACCAACAATTTTGTGCCCTGCAATGGCAGATTCCCCACGCTGATCGCGGTGATCGCCATGTTCTTTGCGGGCACGGCGGGAGGGCTGTTTGGCTCACTCACTTCCACGCTGCTTTTAACTTGTGTGATCGTACTGGGCGTTGTGATGACTTTGGTGATCTCAAAGCTGCTGTCCAAAACGCTGCTCAAGGGCGTGCCTTCTTCCTTCCAATTGGAGCTGCCGCCCTACCGGAGGCCGCAGATCGGCAAGGTGATCGTCCGCTCCGTTATCGACAGGACGCTGTTCGTTCTGGGCCGGGCGGTGATGGTGGCGGCGCCGGCGGGGATGTTCATCTGGGTCCTGGCCAATGTCCAGGCCGGGGAAGTGAGCGTTTTAGCCCGGTGCGCCGGGTTTCTGGACCCCTTCGCCCGTTTGATGGGGCTGGATGGATACATCCTCATGGCCTTCATCCTGGGTTTTCCGGCCAATGAGGTGGTGATCCCCATCGTGATCATGAGCTACATGGCCACCGGTTCCCTTACGGATCTTGAGAGCCTGACGGCCCTTCACACGCTGCTGGTAAGCCATGGCTGGACGATTGTCACCGCTATGTGCGTAATGCTGTTTTCCCTGATGCACTGGCCCTGCGGCACGACGATTCTGACCATCCGCAAGGAAACGCAAAGCGCCAAGTGGACGCTGGCGGCATTTGTAATCCCCACCGTGACGGGGATAATCATGTGCATGCTGGTGGCGGGCGTGGCGAGGGTCGCGGGGATAGCGTGAGGAAGCACCAAAACCTCCCTCTGGAGGGAGGTGGCGCGCGACGCCGGAAGGAGGGGTAGCTTCCATATGCGGCATCATTGGTGCGCCACCGTCAACCACCCCGGCGCTTCGCGCCACCCCTCCTCTGGAGGGGAATGGCAAAGGCTCCCTCCAGAGGGAGCCGTTATATTTGTACATCCTCCTGCAGGAGCCCTTGTTACCCTATTGCCTGTTTCATAAAGCAATACCGCCTTCATACAGCATGTTCTGCCTGTTTCCAAGGAAGGCATTGTCACATTCCTAAAAACAGGCTATACTTAACTCCGGAACAGGAGGATGCATATGAAGACGGCGGACCTTGCGCTGCTCCGGGCGAAAAAGGGATTCATCTGCGACATGGACGGTGTCATCTACCACGGGAACAGGCTGCTTCCCGGGGTACAGGAATTTGTGGATTTTATGCAGCGGGAGAACAAGAAGTATCTGTTTTTAACAAACAGCTCCGAGCGCGCGCCGCGGGAACTGGCGCAAAAGCTTTCCCGGCTGGGGCTCACCGTGTCGGAGGATCATTTTTATACAAGCGCCCTTTCCACCGCCGCCTTTTTGAAGACCCAATGCCCCGGCGGCAGTGCCTATGTCATCGGCGAACCGGGGCTGGTTGGCGCACTATATGACGCGGGCTTCACCATGAACGATGTGAACCCGGATTATGTGGTGCTTGGGGAGACCCGCACCTACAGCTACGATAAGATCGAAAAGGCTGTGTCCCTGGTCTTAAAGGGGGCCAAGCTCATCGGCACCAACTCCGACCTCACCGGGCCTGTGGAAACCGGGCTCGTTCCCGCAACCCGCGCGCTGATGGCGCCTATCGCCCTGTCTACCGGCCGCACCGCCTATTACCTGGGCAAGCCCAACCCCCTGATGATGCGCCACGGCCTGCAAATTCTGGGCGTTACCCCGGAGGAATCGGCCATCATCGGCGACCGGATGGATACCGATATCATCTCCGGCATCGAGAGCGGGATCGACACCGTATTGGTGCTCTCCGGCGTGACCGATGAAGCTGAGATGCGGATGTTCCCCTACCAGCCCAGGTATGTGCTTCAGGGCGTGGGGGATATCGTGCCATAAGCCACGGGACAAGCCTTTTATATCTCCTAAAAGTAGAGGAAGCTGGCGAGCTTCCTTTTTTCGCGCTGCGTCCCCGGCGCTATCTCTCTGAGCATGGCAGGAAGTGCAGGCTAGGAATGGGTATATTTTGAGCAACTCTATGAAAACGAGCAAAAGCGGTCCAGGCCAATGGAATTTTATAGGATATATCATATTATTAAGCAATAATTACTACAGTCTTAACAAAGCAAACTTGACTTCCTTTGGTATCCATGGTATACTATAATAAGATATCACCAGAATTTATTCAAATCTCCACAGCAATGTGGAGAGAACTGTCTATGCGTTAAGGCATATACTAAATCCTTGCATTTTCCTGCCCTGCACCCCACACAAAGCGGTTAGAATGAGGCTTGTTGGTGGGTGTATCCATAATAATTTGTGCATAAGCGCTATAAAAAAAGCGAGTGCTAGTGCAAATATGTACAGAATGGATATTTTGCATTCTGGAAGCATGAGATCATTGGATAATCCACCGCTTACGATAAAGGGGAGTATTTATGCAGGTGACCAAGACCCGCCCACGCGTCAAGACGACTATTCCCGGCACCCGAGGTATCTACGGCAGGATAGAACCCTATCTTTTTTTGATGCCGGCCCTTATCATTTTCATCTTGTTCCTGTATTACCCCTTTGTCCGCACCGTTTATCTGAGCACTTTCCTTACCAATACCCTGGGTGTTGCCAAAAAGTTTGTGGGTCTGCGCAATTATGAAAAGATACTGGCGCCCGACTCCCCATTCTGGCCCAACCTCCTGGTTACGTTCCAGTTTGTGGGCCTAGTGGCCTTTGGGGGGCTTCTCATAGGTCTTACCACCAGCCTGCTTACAGCGGGCAAATATCCCGGCAAGACCGTGGCCAGCGTGGTATACGCCGTGCCGGTAGCCATTGCCTCCGCCGCGGCCTCCATGGCCTTTCGGATGATCCTGCACCCCACCAACGGGCTTCTAAATATCTTGCTGGGGACGCAGATCAACTGGACCGGCGACAGGCAATACGCCCTGTATGCCGTGGCGGCCATGACTGTTTGGCTCTCCTCAGGCA
>JAEWAH010000164.1 GCA_023391725.1 Bacillota bacterium
AGCATATCCCTCCTGAAATATACAGTCTGGTCATTGCGGCAGAAGTGTGTTATAATGATGGTGCAAAGAAGAGAACGCCCGGCAGATTGCCGGGCGTTTTATTTACCAATAGTGATTCTCAGTTGTATGAGAGCAGCCAGCTAAAAGCCTTGCCCTTGAGGGGAAGGTGACGCGTAGCGCCGAAAGAGGTGTTGGCGCTTGCTATGTTACTAACACCTCTTCAGTCGCCTGCGGGCGACAGCTTCCCCTCGAGGGGAAGCCTTTTGGAGGCGCCTCTTTCCAGCAATCAGTCCGCCTGTTTGCGTTATGCCGTTTTGGAATTCATTACTCCGATAAGCCATCAGTTACTTTAGTTGAAGGCATCAACCATACTTTGTTGGTAAGTCGAACGCCCGGCAGGTTGCCGGGCGTTCTTTGCGTGGATGACCTTTTGCGCCTTACTTGGCGTTCTTGATCTCGTTCCACAGAGCGCTGTAGATATCGATGAAATCCTGGATGTCGTTGAAATATTCGCAGCTGGCGATCACTTCGGAAGAGGGGTTCATGACGGTGTTGTTGATATATTCGTCCCCCATCAGCTCGATAGCACCCTTGTTGGGGGAGGAATACCAGATGGCTTCGCAGTTCATTTTGGCGATGTCGGGCCTTGACATGAAGTTAATGAAAGCCTCTGCGTTGGCCTTGTTTTGAGCGCCTTTGGGGATGACCATGGCATCCACCCAGATGTTGGAGCCTTCCTTGGGCACCACATAGGCAAGGTCTTCGTTCAGCTCAATGGCGTACTGGGCGTCGCCGCTCCACATCAGCGCCAGGGCGGCCTCGCCGGCCACCATCTTGTCTTTGGTCTCATCCACCTGGTAGGCCTTTACAATGCCCGCCTGCTTTTGCTGGATGAGCAGGTCCTTTGCCTTTTCCAAGGCGATGGGATCGCGGGTGTTCATGGATTCGCCCAGGTACTTTAATGTGATGCCCATGGTATCCCGGATGCTGTCCATCATGAACACGTTGTTCTGATATTTGGGATCAAAGAGAATGGCCCAGCTGTCCACGGGCTCTGTCACCATTTTGGTGTTGTACAGGATGCCCACGGTGCCCCACATGTAAGGCACGCTGTATTCCCCGGTGGGATCATAGGTGGGGTTCAAAAGATCGGGCATGATCTGGTCACGGTTAGGCACGTTGGCAAAATCGATCTTCTCCAACAGGTCCAGGGCACGCATCCGCTCCACCGCGTAGTCCGAGGGGAAAACCACATCAAAGGCGGAAGGGGTAGCTTCCACCTGCACCAGCATATCCTCGTTGGTGGTGAAATTCATGTAATTGACCTGTATGCCGGTCTCCTGCGTAAACATCTCCAGCGCCGCTTCGTCGATATAATCTTCCCAGTTGTAAATGTTGACCACGCCCGCGTTTTCCCCCAGGGAAGCTGCGGGGACCAGGATGAGCGAAAGGACGGCCAGAACAGCAAGCCATTTTTTCATCGAAAGCTACCTCCATATCTCAGATTTTCTGAGTTTTTAGGAACTGTATGCCATGCGCTCCTGCGCCAAGCACCTATTTTCTCTCCGCCCGGGCGGATCTTCTATTGACGGCTACCAACAGCAGTAACAGCGCCACAAACATCAGCGCGCTTAATGCGTTGAGCGTGGGCTCGATGCCAATGCGGGCCTTCGAATAGATAAGGGTGGACAAGTTCTGCACAAGCGGGCTGGTGGTAAAATAGCTGATCACAAAATCGTCCAGGGAGAGGGTGAAGGCCAGCAACGCGCCGGTGACGACGCCGGGGCTGATCTCCGGCAGGATCACGTGCCAGAGCGCATAGCCGGGCGTGGCGCCCAGGTCCAGCGCCGCCTCATAGCTGTGAATGTTCATTTGCTTGAGCTTTGGCAGCACAGATAGGATCACATAAGGAGTATTGAAGGTGATATGCGCCAGGAGCATGGTGAAATACCCTCGCTGCACCTTGGCGAACAGGAACAGGAGCATCAGCGAGATACCCGTTACGATGTCCGGCATGGTCATGGGCAGGTTCGTCATGGTCATCATGAAGCTTTGCGGCCGTTTTCGCATGGCGTGGATGCCGATGGCCGCCAGCGTCCCCAGCACCGTTGCGGCTATGGCGGCCAGCACGGCAACGGTGACAGTCACGTACAGCGCGTCCATGATGGCCCTGTCACGGAAGAGCTCCCCATACCAGCGCAGGGAAAAGCCTTCCCACTTGGCCCGGCTCTTGCCTGCGTTGAAGGACTGGAAGATTAGTATCACGATGGGGATATACAGGAACAGGAGGATGACCGCAAGGTACGCATGCTTAAAAAACCGCTTCAAATCATGCTCCCTCCTTCCCCTTCGGGATCAGCCTTGCGCAGTATGCCAAGGCTTACAAGAATCAGCACCATCATCACAAGGCTCAAGGCGCTGCCCACGTTCCAGTTGCCTTCGGTCAGGAACTTGCTTTCGATCAGGTCGCCGAACATCATGGTGTTGCCGCCGCCCAGAATGCGAGGGATAAAGAAGGTGGTGACGGAAGGCATGAACACCATGGTAATGCCGGAGATAATCCCCGGGATGCTAAGCGGCAGTGTCACCCTGGCAAAGGTGCTTATGTGGCTGGCCCCCAGGTCCTGGGCGGCCTCCAGAAGCCGAACGTCCATCTTGGTCAGCGACGTGTAGATAGGGAAAACCATAAACGGCAGGAAGTTGTACACCATCCCCAGCAGTACCGCCCCGTTGTTATACATCAGCTGGACGCCGGGGAAGCCCAGTGCACGGAGGGCCGCGTTGATCAGCCCCTGATCCTCCAGGAGCGACATCCAGGCGATGGTGCGCAAAAGGAAATTCATCCACATGGGCACGATGAACAGCACCACGATGGTGGCGCCTATCTTCATATCACGGTCCGCCATGAAAAGCGCAGCGGGGTAGCCAACAAACAGGCAGATGGCCGTGCACAAAAACGCCATCCACACGGAATAAATCAGGGTATCCACATTCACCGTGCCCCGGCGGATGAGAGAAGCGTACTGATCACCCAGGGAAGCGTACATTTGATTCTTTGTATGGTTGCTATCCCAAAAATGGCTGAAATTGTCCAGCGTAAAAGCGCCCGCCTTATCGGTAAAAGCATAGTAGCCGATGAGGATGCAGGGCAAGAGCGTGAACGCGATCATCCACATCGTGTAGGGGGAAGCGAACAGGGAGCGCTTGATGCCGCTGTTGCGGCGGATGGAAAACGCCACCATCAGGACAAAAGCCAGAAAGCCCAGCCCCATCAACCCATAAGCCCAGGCCGGGAGCTGCATGCCGAACCTCATTGCGCCTCTTCCTCCTTTATGGGGGGAGTAGGCTTCATGATGTGGATGTTGAAAGGCACAATAGAGAGCCCCACCCGGGAGCCCAGGGGCTGCATGGTGGTGGAATGGACTTTCCAGGTGGTTTCCCCGGCATCGATCATCATTTCATAATGGACACCTTTAAAGAGGACGCTTTTCACTGTGCCCGTGAGCCTGCCTACGTCTTCGCCCACCAGCATCACGTCCTCGGGCCTGACCACCACGTCAACCGGCGCGTTTTCGCCAAAGCCCATATCCACGCAGGGGAAGTTCACGCCCGAGAAGGTCACAAGTTCGTCATGGACCATGGTGCCTTTTAAGATGTTGCTCTCGCCGATGAAGTCGGCCACGAAAGCGTTCACCGGCTCGTCATAGATGCGCTTGGGGTCGCCAATTTGAAGGATGTGCCCGTCCCGCATCACCACAACGGTGTCACTCATGGTCAGGGCCTCTTCCTGGTCGTGGGTCACATACAAAAAAGTAATGCCCAAGCGCTGCTGCATGTTTTTCAGTTCAAGCTGCATTTCCTTTCGCAGCTTCAAATCCAGTGCGCCCAAAGGCTCATCCAGCAAAAGCACTTCCGGCTCGTTGATCAGCGCCCGGGCGATGGCCACCCGCTGCTGCTGCCCGCCGGAGAGGGAATCCACGCTGCGCCTGCCGTAGCCCTTCAGGTTCACAAGATCCAGCATGGCGTCCACCCGGCGGCGGATGTCCGCCCGGTCCACCTTGGCGATCTTTAAGCCAAAGGCGATGTTATCCTGAACGTTCAGGTGGGGGAACAGCGCGTATTTTTGGAAAATGGTGTTTACCTTGCGTTTGTAGGGAGGGGTGTGGGTAATATCCTTGCCCTCAAAGAGCACCCGGCCTGTGGTGGGGTACTCAAATCCGCCGATGATGCGAAGCGTGGTTGTCTTTCCGCAGCCGCTGGGCCCCAATAGCGTCACGAATTCTTTTTTGCGCACATACAGGTTGATGTTATCCAGCAC
>JAEWAH010000187.1 GCA_023391725.1 Bacillota bacterium
TGATGGAAAGAAGGTTTTCCACCATGCGGATAAGCCACTGGGAGTCCTCGCGGATGTTTGAGATCAGCTTGTTTCGGGTTTCCTTGCCGATGGATTCTCCGTTTTCCAGGATGGCGGAGCTTGCGCCGAAAATACCGGTAAGCGGGGTGCGCAGATCGTGGGAGATGGCCCGCAGAAGATTGCTGCGCATCTTTTCCTTTTCCGCCTCCACCAGGATGCCGCGCTGTTTATCCGACAGATGCTGGCGCTCCAGCGCCATGGCGGCCTGGGAGGCGATCAGGCGCAAAAGCAGAAACTGGCTGTGGTCCAGCGGAGTTTTCCCGCATTCGATGCCCATGACCCCTAGAGCCCTGCCCTGGGAGACCACGGGCAGGTAATACCCCACAGAGCCCGACAGCGTATCCGTTCCCGCCCCGGCGGGCTTTAAGTTGACAAACGCCCAGCGGGCGGCTTCCAATTCTTCATGGGTCTTCAAAAGAGATCCCCGCGTGCCCTCCGGGACGTCGACCCGGCCGCCGCCCTCCTGAAAAGCCTGATCCTGCGTATAAAAGATCGCCGGGCGGCCAAAGAGGGCGACAATGTGCTTGTTCATTACTGCGGCGATATTTTCCCATCCACGGGTAGACAGCAGGCTGTTGCTGATTTCATTGAGCATCTCCGTGTGCCGCTCCCTTTCCACGGCGGCACTCACCTGCCCCTTGATGCGCACGGTAAGGGCGCTGGTGATGAGCGCCATCAAAAGCATGATGAGGAACGTGATGGGATAGCCCGACAGCGCCGCGAAGGAAAAATAAGGCACGGCAAAAAAGAAGTCAAAGGCCAGCACACTCAAAACGGAAGCGGCGATCCCGTATGCATAGCCGGATGTGACCCGGGAGACCATCAGCACCGAGAAGATATAGACCAGGATAATGTTCTGGTCGCTGATGCCAAGAAAGCGGAAGCCAAAGGCCACCAGTGTGGCCATTGTCAGCATCCCTACGGCCTTGAATGTATCCGCGCCAGAAAAAACAAAGCTCCCCCGAAAAGGCGCAAAACTTGCATCAGGGTGGGGATAGCCCGAAAAGCTGTCCGGGATGATATGGACTTCCACGTCCGGGACACGGGCAATGAGCTTGTCCTCAAAATCTGGCTCGAAAAGATTTTTAAGGGTCCTTTTCTTGCGGCTTTTTCCGATAACGATGTTGGTGATCCTGGAAAGCCTGGCGTACTCCGCCACGGCGGCGGGGACATCCCGCCCAGCGATGGTCACGATCTGGGCGCCCAGCTTTTCGGCCAGATCCATATTTTGGCGTACCATATCCTTTTGTGCTGGGGTCAGGCGCCCGCTTTCCCGGTCCTGAACATAAACCGCCACCCAGGGGGCATGGAAAGCCTCCGCGGACCTGGCTGTCCAGCGGATGCACCTGGCCGAGGAAGGCGAGGGACCGATGCATACAAGCAGTTTGATGCTAGCAGTCTTTTCATGGGTCCGCGGTCCTTCCTGGTTCTCGAAGCTTAGCCGGTCCGCCACCTTGCGCATGGCGATCTCCCGCAAAAGCCGCAAGCTGTCCCTGGAAAAGGATGGTCCGCGGCCACCGCCTTCGCCGGAGGGGTGAAACTGTTCATCCTTCAGGCGGCGCAGCAGCTCGTCCGGGTCGATGTCCACCAATTTGACCTTGTCGGCATGGTCAAAGATGGAATCGGGCACCGTATTCCGAGCAGGGGATTTGGTGATATCTTGAACCACATCGCTGAGACTTTCGATATGTTGCACGTCGGCGGTAGTATAAACGTCGATCCCCGCAGCCAGCAATTCCTCTATGTCCTGGTACCGTTTTTTGTTGCGCGCGCCATGCGCATTCGGGTGGGCGAGCCCATCCAGCAGGATAAGCCCGGGCTTTCTTATAAGCGCCGCGTCCAGGTCGAATTCTTCCAGCCGTAAATCTCCCGAGGAAATGACCCTGGGAGGCAGGGCGGGCAGACCCTTCAAAAGCGCAAGCGTCTCCGGACGGTTTTGCTGCTCCACGAAGCCCACCCATACATCCACGCCAGAACGAAGCTGTTCCCGGGCATCGTCCAGCATGGCATAGGTCTTGCCCACGCCAGGCGCATAGCCGAAGAAAATTTTGAGCCTGCCAGTCTTTTGCTGACGTTCCTGGTGCGCATCCTCGAAGGCCGCCTCCCAGTGTCTTTGCCGGGTGTCTTCCTCCATTTTCCATCACCGCCCGGAGGTATTATAGCACAATGAAGTGGAACGGGGTACATATATGAAATTGCGGGGAGTCCCTTTTGAAAAGGGAGCTCCCCGCCTGTTTGCTATCCATTATCCATGCTCTTGTTCGGATTCTTGTCTTCGCACATCTGACACTGGCATTTGCATGCCGCATCCAGGGCAGCTGAAGAAATATCGGCGTATCTCTGCACGCCCCACAAAGCGCGTATCGCTCCTGGAAAGATCAACCCGCGCCGTTTCCGGTGAGCCACGGACAACAAACATACTTTCATAACCAAATTCCAGCCTTGTTCTGCATCGAGGACAAGCATGTCCTTTCAGCCGCACAAAAAAGGGGATGCGCTTTAAAAAACGCTTGACCGCTACATGGCTGGCAGTTTCAAGCTTTCTCATCTCTTTACAAGAAATCAACATGCCACAGAAAGGGCACCTCAATTCATCCCAAATCAATTTCACGTTTCCTATCATGCGTGTATCGCCAGAAGATAGATTGAAATGCGTTGATTCTTCAGACCTGGAATTTACGGTAGCGGAGCATCTTACCTTCTCCAATTTGGCGTTGCAAGCCGGGCAAAAGTGATCGTAAAGGTTCAAGTAAATAGGGTGGATTACTCTTTGTATAGGCATGACAGATCCCCCCTTTCGCTCACGCCGCCATGAAGCAGCTCCCCGGCCCTCTTGCCGGGTGTCTCCCTCCATTTTCCATTGCTGCCTGGAGGTATTATAGCACAATGGTGCATGGCGGGATAGCGGGTACGGCGTTTTAAGGGGGATATGAGAAAATCGCCCTCCTACTTCCTCCTGCCCTTACGATCAACCACCCCGACGCTACGCGTCACCCCTCCTCTGGAGGGGAATGGGACGGGTGCTTGTGGCAGCTACACCTCATCCGGCGCTGGCGCGCAACCTTCCCCTCAAGGGGAAAGCTTTTGGTTGGCTGGTTTCGTGCAACCGAAAATCAACTGCTTTTGTTGTATAAAGTTTTCGCGGAGGGGTGCGGGGAGGGGCCTTTTTCAAAAGGCTCCTCCCCGCTTATTTGCCTATATTCCCCGTTCCTAATGCACGACTCCCGCCGACACGGACACCTGCCGTCCGGCCCGGGCGGCGACGGCGGGGTCATGGGTGATGAGCACGATGGTATGGCCCTTGCGGTGGAGACCTTCCAGGAGGGTGAGTACCTCCCGGGTGGACTGTTCATCCAGGCTGCCGGTAGGCTCGTCCGCCAGGAGCACCCGGGGCTGGTGGATCAGCGCCCGGGCCACGGCGACCCGCTGCTGCTGCCCGCCGGAAAGCTGGCTTGGCTTATGATCCATGCGCTGTGCAAGGCCCACCTGGCTTAATGCCTCCGCAGCCCGCTCATCTCTTATGCGCGCAGGGACACCCTGCAGCAATAGAGGCAGCGCCACGTTTTCCAGGGCGGTGAGACGCGGCAGGAGCTGAAAGCCCTGGAATACAAAACCGATCTTGCGGCTGCGGATAGCGGCCAAATCATTGGCATTAAGGCCGGACACATCCTGCCCATCCAGCAGGTAGGAGCCGGAGGTGGGCGAATCCAGGCAGCCGATAATATTCATCAGCGTGGACTTTCCCGAGCCGCTGGGCCCCACGATGGCCACATATTCCTGTGGCCTTACGTGGATAGTCACATCGGTGAGGGCGGTGACGGGGACCCCGCCGAAGGGGTAGGTTTTTGTGATATGGGAAAGCCGGATCATGATACCCTCCACACAAAAAGAATGCCGTCAAAAAGCTACTATTTGAAGACATTCTGCGGTATATCAACAAGCTGAGCCTGGCCTTCCCCTCATCCCTCACCTGCGGGTGACACCTTCCCCCTCATCCGGCGCCGCGGCGCCACCTTCCCCTAAAGGGGAAGGCAAGCGGGGAAGGCAAGGCGGGCTCCCTTAGCTGATACGTTGAAAATGCCTTCAAACAAGCTGGCAGGCTTAGTTTGAAGGCATTTTCGAAAACTATGCGGCGTGATCCCGGGGGCAAGCCCCCGGCTACGACCGGCGCGGCGATTGAGACAGACGGAACATCGCCCATACAAAAGAAGTTTATGCCTTAGGCGCGATCCGTTTAAAGTAGTCCACCAGGTTCTGCCCGGCGAT
>JAEWAH010000191.1 GCA_023391725.1 Bacillota bacterium
TCTCTTAAAAGGCCTTGGCATCACCCCCATGGACTGCCTTGAACTGGACAATTAACGCCGCATAAGCGGCTGATGGAGGAAAAGCGATATGACATGGGACCTTTCCGTTCTCTATGAGAGTTTTCAAAGCCCGGCCTTTCAAAAGGATCTTGCCACAGTGAAAGCACAGGTGGGTGAGATCGAACAAACTATTGCCGGCAGCAATGAGCCCAAGGCACTTTTGGAAAATGTCATCAGTCAGTTGAAGGCCCTGATGGACCAGGCAGATAAACTCAGCGCCTTCGTCTACCTCACCTGGGCCGCCGACGCGGAAAACGAGGAAGCCGCAAACTACCTGGACCAGCTGATGGCCTTGCAAATGGATGCTGAAAAGCTGATGTCTGATCTCAGCCGGTATCTTGGCGGCATTGATGACCTGGACGTCCTCATCGGTGGCAGCGATCTTCTTACCGAGCACGCCTTCTTTTTGCGCGAATCGAAGGAAAACGCCGCCCACCGCATGCCCAAGGAAATCGAAAGCTGGATGCTGCGCATGTCGCTAAACGGCGGCGAAGCTCTCGGCCAGCTTCGCGAGAAACTGGCCGCCACTCTCACTGCGAACTTCCGTGGGGAGGAACTGCCCCTGTCTGCGGTACGGGCCAAGGCCTACGATCCCGATCCCGCAGTGCGAAAGGACGCCTACGAGGCGGAGCTTGCGGCCTATCCCAAGGTGGCGCTGTCAATCGCTGCGTGCCTCAACGGCATCAAGGGCGAAGGCCGCATCCAGGCGGAAGCCCGGCATTTTGACAGCATCCTCTCATGGACGCTGCATGAGTCCCGCATGGACAAAGAGACCCTGGACGCGCTATGGGAAGCGGTCCGGGAAGCGCTGCCGGATTTTAGGCGGTACCTGCGGGCCAAAGGTCGGTATCTGGGCCACCCAGATGGCATCCCCTTCTATGACCTGATGGCCCCCGTGGGCAAAAACCTGCGCACCTACACGCTGGAGGAAGCCCAGGCGCTGCTGATTGAAAAGATGTCAGGCTTCACCCCGGCGATGGGTAAGTTCATCGACGAAGCCTTTGAAAACCGCTGGATCGACGCCTACCCCCGGCCCGGCAAACAGGGCGGCGCCTTCTGCTCCGGCATCCACAGCCTTGATATCAGCCGCGTCCTCACCAATTTTGCCGGAAGCTTCGGCGATGTAAGCACCCTGGCCCACGAGCTGGGCCACGCCTGGCACAACCGCTGCATGGCGGGGCTTTCCAGCCTGCTGACTTCGCAGCCCATGCCCCTGGCGGAGACAGCCTCCATCTTCAACGAAACGCTGCTGAGCCATATGGTGCTGAAAAATGCCTCTCCCGAGGAAGCCTTTACGCTCCTGGAAGCAGAACTCATGGAAGCCCCCCAGTCCATCGTGGATATATATGGCCGGTTCCTGTTCGAAACCGAGGTCATTGAAACCAGGCCCGATCACGCCATGAGCGTTAACGAGCTGAAGGACGCCATGCTCCGCGCCCAGGAGGCAAGCTATGGCGACGGGCTGGCCAAGGATGCACGCCACCCCTTCATGTGGGCCTGCAAGGGGCATTACTATAGCCCCACGCTGCATTTTTACAACTTCCCCTATGCTTTCGGCACGCTGTTTGCCAAGGGCGTGTTTGCCCAGTACCTTGAAAAAGGCGAATCCTTTGTGCCTACGTATAACCAGCTCCTGCGCTCATGCGGCAACGGCACCATCCACGATGTAGCGTCAAGCGTCGGCATCGACGTGCGCAGCGTGGATTTCTGGCGCAGTTCCCTTCGCATCCTCACCCAGGAGATCGACCGCTTTGTAGCCCTGTGCGATAAGCAGTAGGTGCTGTATTCCAGCTGTTCAAGCTGTTGATTTTCAGTTGGATGAGGGAAGGCGCTCAAAAGCCTGCCTATGAGTAAACGATGATTTAGTGATACGGTTTATGTTGGGTTTCAAGCAGGTTGATCTCAGTTACATGAAACCAGCCCCCAAAGGCCTTCCCCTACACTTGCAGTTTGCTAAATCACCGTTTGCTCAAGGGGGGCATATGCAGGTTCTGGATTGCTTCTCGCGGCTCGCAATAACGAAACGCCACTTTATCGCGTCATTGCGAGGGAGCCCGCGACCGAAGCAATCCAGAGCGCTCCTTGGCTTTACAACCTAGCCGAGCGCAAAATCATCGTTTTCTTGAGGGGCAGCTGTCGCCCACAGGTGACTGAAGAATGTTCTGCGGCGTCCTATTCAGACCTGACTGGCCATCACCATCGTGATGGCTTATTTTTCTTTCTCTGCTTATTCCTCAGCCAATTCCTTAATCCTTTTCCCCGCCTCCCCCTGATAGATCCCGCCGTGATAGCATACTACCGTCTGGATATCGTATTGCGTAAGCCTGCGCAGAGAAGCCTTCTGTGCTTCCTTGTCATAGGCAAAGTAATCAGGAGCGGGATAAAGCTCGCCATTTGTGATATTCATAAGATCCCCGGCAATCAGCGTGCGGCCTTCCGCAAGATAAAGGCAGATGTGCCCCGGTGTATGCCCCGGCGTATAGATCACCTGGGCGCCGCAGGGCAGCCATTCCCCATCCTCCACCGTCCTTGTCACGGGAACCGCCAGGTTTTTGTAATTCGCCTTCAGGGTTTGAACAAGCGCCGTGACCTTATTAAACTGTTCCCCATTAAGCCTCCCTAAGGCAGCCTCCATTTGAGAAAGACGCAGCGGCGGTACATCACACTGGACATACGGCTTCTCCAGCTCATGGCACAGCACCTCCACCTTCCGAGGGAGAAGCGAGATCAGTTTTGCCAGGCTGCCTACGTGATCCGCGTCCGCGTGGGTCAAAAGGATGTGGTTCAGCCGGGAAACGGGAACACCGGCCTCCTCCATGGCACTTATGATCTGCTCCGCCAGCCCAGGCGTCCCGGCATCCACCAAAATGGCGTGGTTTTCATCAGATAGCACCACCGGGTGGACCATCTCAGGCCCGGTTTGAAGTTCGGCCAGAATGTTTAGATCGATGAAACCTGCTAAAGCGGACATAAAAAAACCTCCCATCATTCTTGATGGAGGTTATATACCACAGCCTGTAAAGGGAAGCAATATCGATTTTACAAATCATACCATAAAAATATTTTTTTGTCAATCGGTACTCCCTCTATTTCTCATCCTCCCTATTTGTAAAAAATATTGAATTTTCCAAGAAGGGGTGGAGCCTTTTTTATAAGGCTCCCCCCCCCCGCCCAGACACATCACTTCGGGCCACCGGTCAGCGCGCCGTGCACCGCCACCATAATGACTTTGCTGGTGAGGGTTGCGCCGGAAACAACGTCCACGTCGGGCGATTGTGCCGCGATGATGCGTTCCAGCATCCCATCCGCCTGATACTTGCCACCGCCGTTCATCTGCCGATTGATGGCGATATCCGCGATGCGGTGGTCCTTCACGGTCACGTCCAGGTCCGTCGAGCAGATGAACACCCCAGCCTTGCCGTTGTAAACACCATTGACGACCTTCCCAAGATCCACCGTGTCAACATCCTGGAAGGCAGCCTCAACATTCCTGACTGAAGCGACGAGGCCCATATAGACCGCGGCCATACCCGCCGCAAGGCAAACCACCACAATGGAGATGATGATCAGGACCTTGCGTCCCTTCCTTTTCATATCTCTGCTCCTTCATTTCTGAACAGCTGCTCCGCCTTGATGCGCGGGTTCTGATAATGCGTCCTGGCGGCCAGGCAGCTTCCCGAGATGGCCGCTTGCGGACACCAGCTGAAGCATGCGGCGCACTGCTCACAATGGTGCATGAATACAGGCTTGCCGTTTTCAACTTTGATGTTTCCCACCGGGCATACGCGCTGGCAAAGGCCGCATCCGGTGCAGTTTTCCGCCACTCGGAATTTTTTGTCCTCCCCGGGGATCATCAGCCTGGCCAGGGGATTGAGCGCCCAGGTCAATAAAGCGCCCATGGCCCCCGCAGAGGGGAAGGCAATAGCCGCCTTTCCGCGGATATGGTCCGCCATGTCTGCGATCTTTGCGTTCCATTCGCCCTCGGTCATTTGCTCCAGTCCGAACTTGATGATCCAGCCGGAGGACAGTTGCAGCCCTTGTTTCGTCAGCAGCTTTTTCAGTGCTCCCATGGATGATCCGGGCATTCCCCCGCAGGTGATCATGGCGAACATATAAGGCGCCTGCCCAGCACAGTGCAGCCGTTTCACAAAGCTCCGCACTAGAGAGGGGATGCCAAAATCGATCACCGGCATCGCCAGCCCCACACAATCCCCTGAAAGCTCTATGGGCCCCACTCCTGGCTTGATCGGTCGTACTTGTATATCCCCCAGCTTGTCGCTAAGGGCCCGGGCCATACTCAGTGAGTTTCCCCGGCCTGAAAAGTAGTAGATGGTCCCTTTCATGATGATGTCCCTCCAAAAGAATGTTTACACCGGAAACATCGGAAGTATAACATCGAATGTTTACATTGTCAACATTTTGTGCTATACTATTTTAAAATTTTTTGAATGCGTCGGAGAAAACAGCAATGAGCGAAAAGCAAAGTTACCACCATGGTGACCTCAAGCAGGAATTGATTCAAAAAGGCCTGCAGCTTCTGGCGAAGGAAGGATATGAAGGCTTTTCCATGCGCAAGCTGGCGGCGCTGTGCCACGTGAGCCACGCGGCGCCCTATAAACATTTCAAAAGCAAGGAAGAGATCATTTCAGCCATCGCCCAAATGATTTCCGGGGAATTCGCACAAGCCCTGTCCCAGGCGCTTGATGAATACCCTGAAGCTCCCAGGATGCAGCTTATCGGCATGTGCAGGGAGTACGTGCGCTTCATGGTGGAGCATCCTGACTATTTCCGCTTCGTATTCATGACCTCCCACGGCCGGCCTATCAATATAGCCACAGATGACGGGCAGGGCCGTGATCCGCTGGCCATCGCCATGGGCTGCGCCAAAAAGTATTTCGGCCCGCTTTACGGCGAGGCCTGGCGCAGCCGCTTTCTGGGGATGTGGAGCATGATCCAGGGCGTTACGCTGATGGTCATCTGCCAAACTATCGATCTGGGCAAGGACTATCTTGCGCTGGTCCAGCAACTGGTGGCCCAATACCTGGTCCAGCCGTAAGCCGCCTCAATTGGCTCCTTAAAACTTGCATAGAATTGGAGCTTTCCCGCGCCAATATCCCTTGGTACAATACCTCCAAAAGGCAAAACCTGATAGGAGGGAAAGTTATGGCATTCATGCGAACATTGGGAAGGACCGGTATTAAGGTGAGCGCTCTGGGGCTGGGATGCTGGGCCATCGGCGGGCCGTTCATATATAACGGGCTGCAGGATGGCTGGGGCGAAGTAGACGACGGAGAATCCATCAAGGCAATCCACGCGGCGTTTGATTTGGGCGTCAACTTCCTGGATACGGCAGATGCCTACGGCGTGGGCCACAGCGAGGAGGTTGTAGGCCGGGCGGTAGCGGACAGGAGGCAGGATGCCGTACTCTGCACCAAATTCGGCAATTTCGGAAACGAATCCACCAAGACACTCCATGGCGTGAACCTTTCGCCGGATTATATCGAGCGTGCCTGCGAGGCTTCCCTCCGGCGCCTTCATACGGACTATATCGACCTGTACCTGCTGCATGTATGGGAAGTCGGGTTCAGTGAAATCGACCCTGTATGCGATGCTCTGGATAGGCTGGTCGGCAAAGGAAAGATCCGAAGCTACGGCTGGAGCACAGACCTTGTGGGGGGCGCTGCGATTTTTGCCAAGCGTCCTAACTGCACAGCGGTGGAAAACATCGTGAATGTGTTTGACGACGCGCCAGAGATGCTTCAATTATGTAAGGAACAAAACCTGGCCTCCATCAACCGCGCGCCGCTGGCCATGGGGCTGCTGAGCGGTAAATTTCAGAGCAATTCCTTGCTGCCAAGCAGCGACGTGCGCGGCGCAGGCCATCCCTGGGTGAGGTATTTCAATAATGGAAAACCCGAGCCGGAATTTTTGAAGATGCTGGAGGATGTGAAGGAAGTGCTGTCAAGCGGCGGGCGGACATTGGCCCAGGGCGCCCTGGCCTGGATATGGGGCCGGAGCCCGAACACCATCCCCATCCCCGGCTTCAAGACGGTGAAGCAGGCGGAGGAAAACGCCAAGGCCATGGCCTTTGGCCCGCTGACCGATGATCAAATGCGGCAGATTGACACGATCCTCAAAAG
>JAEWAH010000219.1 GCA_023391725.1 Bacillota bacterium
AAGCAGATCGCTATGTCGGCCTGCTTCTTTTTTAAATGGTTCCCAAAATGCTCCGGCAGGGAATAGCGTGTGCCATGTAGAATGATTGTATATTGCCTGCGCCTGAGCAGGGCGGAAAGAAGGAATCTATATGAGTAATACACCCGTACAAAAACGGGTCGATATCGGCGGCCAGGCCGTAATGGAAGGCGTTATGATGAAGGGGCCCGACGCCATAGCCGTAGCGGTGCGCCGCCCCAACGGTTCCATCGTGGTCAAGCGCGACGTGTATACGGCGCCTTCCAAAAAACACAAATGGATGGGTTACCCCTTTATCAGGGGTATCATCAACATGGGCAGCATGCTCTCCCTGGGCATGAAAACGCTGCAATTGAGCAGCAACATGCTGGGCCTGCTGGATGAGGAGCCTTCCAAATTCGAAAAATGGCTTGCCAATAAGCTTGGCAAAGGCATCGACAAGATCGTGATGGGCGTTGCTGCGGTGCTGGCCATCGTGCTGTCCATCGGGCTGTTCTTTGCCCTCCCCGCGGTGGTGGGCAGCCTTTTGCGCCAGGTGTTCCATTCCAAGGTGGTTGTGAACCTACTGGAAGGCTTGGTGCGCATCCTGATCCTCATCGGCTACATGCTCTTTTGCGGCGCGATCCCGGATGTGCGGCGCACTTTCCAGTACCATGGCGCGGAGCACAAGACCGTGTACTGCCATGAAAACGATCTGCCCCTGACTCCGGAAAACGCCAGGAACTTTTCCCCGCTGCATCCCAGGTGCGGCACCACGTTCCTTTTGATCGTGTTCGTGCTGGCGATATTGCTTTACACCCTGGTGGGTTATAATGGAACAAGCTACATTCTGCGTTTGCTCAGCCGCCTGGCGCTATTGCCCATCGTGGCCGGAATCAGCTATGAGATTCTGAAGGGCTTGGCCCATACCGACGGAAAACTGGTGCGCGCGCTGCGCTGGCCCGGGCTGATGATGCAGAAGCTCACCACCCGAACCCCCGACGACGGGATGCTGGAAGTGGCTATCGCCGCCATGAACGCGGCCCTGTACGGGGTACCCGAGGGCGAGAAGACCCAGGAGGGCTATACCGTGGTGCCCACGGCCACAGCTCAGCCGCAAGCTATAGAGGCATGACCATCACCGAATCTTTGCGGGCCGCAAAATCATTGCTGGCAGAGGCCGGTGTCCCCGACAGCCGTCTGGATGCGGAATACCTGCTTTCCCATGTGCTTAACCAAAACCGCATGGCGCTATTGATGAATGGGCGGGAGGAGCTATCCCCCGCCCATCAGGCCGCCTTTGACCAGTTGCTAAAGCGGCGAGCCCAACGTGTCCCGCTGCAGTATCTGCTTCAAAGCCAGGACTTTATGGGGCTTTCGCTCTACGTGGATGAAAGCGTGCTGATCCCCCGCCCCGAGACGGAGCAGCTATGCGAGCAGGCGCTTTTATGGCTCTCCAAACGGCAGGAAAATGATTCCCCCACTGTGCTGGACCTTTGCACCGGCAGCGGCGCGCTGGCCGTGGCCATTGCCCACGCATTGCCCAAAGCCAAAGTATCCGCAGCCGACCTGTCCCAAAAGGCGCTGGATGTGGCCCGGCGCAATGCCGACGCCTATCATGCCAAGATATCGTTTTTACAGGGCGACTTTTTGAATGCGGCAGCGGGGCAGAAATTTGACCTGATCGTGTGCAATCCGCCCTATATCCCAAGCTCCGAATGCTCACATCTTCAGCCAGAAGTGCTCATGGAGCCTTCCATGGCCTTGGACGGCGGAGAAGACGGTCTTCATTACTACAGAAAGCTGGCCGTTGAAGCCCCGCGCTTCCTTTGCCCCGGCGGGGCGCTTTTTTGCGAAGTGGGGTTCGATCAGGCGCAGGTGGTGCGGGATCTTTTCTCCCCTTCCTTTGAACGCATTGAAATCTTGCAGGATTTGAGCGGCATCCCCCGCATCGTATCCGCGTTTTTATCCTTTGGAGGAGCTCATGTTTGACAAGTTTGAATGGATGCAAAACAGGTACGACGAGCTGTCCACAGCCGTTTCCCAGCCGGATATCATCGCCGATCAGGCGCTATGGCAAAAGCTGGTGCGCGAGCATGCCCAACTGGAGCCGGCGGTTGTGGCCTGGCAAAGCTATCAGCAGCTTCTTGCGGAACTTACCGATACCCAGGCCCTTTTGAAGGATCCTGACATGGCGTCTATGGCCCAGGAGGAGCTGCGCGCGCTGGAAAATCGCAAGGAAGAGGCGGAGCGTGAGCTGAAACTCCTGCTTTTGCCCCAGGACCCCAACGACCAACGCAACGTGATCATGGAGATCCGCGGCGGCGCGGGGGGCGAGGAGGCAAGCCTTTTTGCCGCAGAGCTGATGCGCATGTATTCCCGCTATGCAGAGCGCCACGGCTGGCGTGTAGAGCCGGTGAGCATCAACGATACGGAGCTGGGCGGCATCAAGGAAGCCGTTTTTTCCCTGTACGGAAACGGCGCCTTCAGCCGGCTGAAGTTTGAAAGCGGCGTCCACCGTGTCCAGCGGGTGCCTGCCACCGAATCCGCGGGGCGTATCCACACCAGCACCTGCACGGTAGCTGTACTGCCCGAGGCCGAGGATGTGGAAGTGAACATCGCCCCGGGCGATCTTCGCATCGACGTCTACCGCTCCACGGGCCATGGCGGCCAGTGCATCAACACCACCGACTCGGCGGTGCGCATCACCCACCTGCCCACAGGCCTTGTGGTCACCTGCCAGGATGAAAAAAGCCAGATCAAGAACAAAGACAAGGCTATGAAGGTGTTAAAGTCCCGGCTTCTGGAGCGGATGCAGGCGGAAAAGGACGCAGAATATGCTCAAAACCGCCGGGGGCAAGTCGGCACAGGCGACAGGAGCGAGCGCATCCGCACCTACAATTTCCCCCAGGGCCGCGTTACCGACCACCGCATCGGCCTTACGCTGTACAGGAT
>JAEWAH010000220.1 GCA_023391725.1 Bacillota bacterium
CGATGCTGTGGTGTTTGCGCGCAGCGCCACCGCAGGCGGGCAGCAGTTCCCTGTCCATTGGGGCGGCGACAACAGCGCAAGCTATGTTTCCATGGCCGAGACGCTTCGCGGCGGCCTTTCCCTGGCCCACTCAGGCTTCGGGTTCTGGAGCCATGACATCTCGGGGTTTGAGCAGACCGCCCCGGCGGATGTATACAAGCGCTGGGCCGCCTTCGGGCTCTTGTCCACCCATAGCCGGCTGCACGGTTCCGCCAGCTACCGGGTGCCCTGGCTGTTTGACGAGGAAGCCTGCGATGTGGTGCGCTTCTTCACCCGCTTAAAGTGCCGCCTGATGCCCTACCTGTACGGCGCGGCGGCCAATGCCCATGAAACCGGCGTGCCGGTCATGCGGCCCATGATGCTGGAATTCCCGCAGGACTTGACCGCGCAAATGCTGGATAGGCAATATATGCTGGGGGAAAGTCTGCTGGTCGCCCCGGTGTTCAACGCCGCAGGGGATGCGGATGTCTACCTGCCGGAAGGGCGCTGGACCAGCCTCTTAACTGGCGGCGTGGCCGTGGGTGCTGCATGGCGAAAAGAACAACACGGCTTTATGAGCCTGCCGCTGTACGTTCGTGAAAACACAGTGCTGCCCATGGGAAACTGCGAGGATAAGCCAGACTATGATTATGCCGACGGCGTAACGCTGCACCTGTATGAGATAAGAGATGGTGCGCGCATCAAAACCGTAATCCCCGACACCTCCGGCGCGCCCGCAGCGACCTTCATCACAAGCCGCAGCGGCAGCACATACACGGTGGAAACGGACTCCCTAAAGCCTTACCACGTTGTCGCCCATGGCCTGCGCAATACGGCCAGCGAGCTTACATCCACGCCCGGGAGCAGGGCCAGCGCACTCCTGTTTGAGGGGAAGCCCGTCCTGCGCTTTGTAGGCGAACCAGCGATCTGATTAGATTAATCAAAGGAGAATGACATATGGCTCAGTTTCCGCCCATCATGCGTGGGATGAACGTACTGCTCCACGGCGGGGATTATAATCCCGAGCAGTGGCTCGATCAAAAGGATGAGATTTGGAAAAAGGATATGGAACTTGCCCGCAAAGCGGGGATCAATACGCTGTCCATCGGCATCTTCTCCTGGGCGCGCCTTGAGCCGGAGGAGGGGGAGTACGATTTTGCCTGGCTGGACCAGGTGATGGATATGCTGGCGGAAAACGGGATCAAAGCTATCCTGGCCACGCCCAGCGGGGCCAGGCCGCCTTGGCTTGCGCAAAAGCATCCACAGGTGCTTAGGGTTGACAACGAGCGCAAGCGGCATCTGTACGGCGGGCGGCATAATCATTGCCTGACTTCGCCCATTTACCGGGAAAAGGTGGCGGCCATCAACGAGGTGCTGGCTTTGCGCTATGGCAAGCATCCGGCCCTTGGCATGTGGCACATCTCCAACGAGTACGGCGGGGAGTGTCATTGCCCGTTGTGCCAGAAATCGTTCCAGCAATGGCTGCAAAAACGTTACGGCACCATCGAAAATCTCAATGCCGCCTGGTGGAATGATTTTTGGTCGCACCGCTTCAATAGCTTTGATCAGATAGAAAGCCCAACATCCCCTTCCTGGCTGGGTGAAAACGAAAGCCATGGGCTGAAACTTTCCTTTAGAAGGTTTACCTCCCAACAGCATTGCGATTTTTACCAGAATGAGGTCGCGCCGCTCAAGCGCATCACCCCCGACATCCCCTGCACCACCAACCTCATGTCCACTTATCCCGTTATCGATTACTTCGCCCTGGGAAAGCTCATGGACCGCTCCAGCTGGGACAATTACCCCGTCTGGACGGGCACCGGAGAGGACGCACAGGTGGGCGTTCATACAGCCTTCAACCACGACCTCATGCGGGGCGTTGGGGGCGGCAAGCCATTTATGATGATGGAGTCCAGCCCCGGACCAGTAAATTGGCAGCAGGTGAACGCATTGCGCCGCCCCGGCGTTGTCCTTCTGCAAGGATTGCAGGCCATCGCCCATGGTTCGGACACGGTGCAGTACTTCCAGTTCCGCAAAGGCCGGGGCGGCTCTGAAAAGTTCCATGGGGCCGTAGTGGATCATGAAGGGAGCGGCAATACCCGCTCCTTCCGGGAAGTGGTCTCGGTCGGGGATTCCTTAAAGCACCTCAAGGCGGTGACTGGCTCTGCCCCGGAGAACAAGATCGCCCTGGTGTACGACTGGGAAAACCGCTGGGCGCTGGAAGATGCCCGATTTGGCCATGTGGACAAGGGATATGAAAAGACGGTGCGCGCCCACCACAGCGCGCTTGTTCGCTCTGGCTTCGGGGTGGACATCATCGATCAGACCGGGGACTTGAGCGGCTACACGCTGGTGAGCGCTCCCATGAGCTATATGCTCCGCGGGGATTTTGCCAAGAAGGTGGCAGCCTACGTGAAACGGGGCGGGACCTTCGTGCTCACCTATGTTTCCGGCTACGTGGATGAAGAGGATCTTTGCTTCCAGGGTGGATTCCCCGGCCCGCTGAAGGAAGTGGCAGGCATATGGGCCGAGGAGGTGGACGCACTCTTTCCCGGAATGCGCAACACCTTCACCTGGCAGGGGAAAACCTACGAGGCTATGGACTTTTGCGAGCTGACGCATCCTGCTTCTGCCCAGCCGCTGGCTGCCTATGAAAAGGATTTCTACCAGGGTATGCCCGCCCTCACGGTGAATGAGTTTGGCCGGGGCCGCTGCTATTACATCGCCGCCCGCACGGGGGAGGATTTCCTCGCCGACTTTTACCGCCACGCCGCCGGTGAGGCTCATCTTGCGCCCCTGGTGCCGGATCTTCCCCAGGGCATGACTGCGGCCAAGCGCGTGGTGGAGGAAGGCCGGGAATATCTG
>JAEWAH010000197.1 GCA_023391725.1 Bacillota bacterium
GCCATCGCCTGTTTTATGGGCGATGGCTGGTTTAGATAATTTGGGCAACCACCGGGAATAAGTCCCGGGAGGGCTGCCCTAATAATTAAATAGCGTCATTTTAAACTTGATCAGACTTAATGTCCCGATGATCCTGCCGGCATGGCTGTGGGCTGTGCCGCTGGCTGAAGCGTTTGTGTAGGCTGCACCGTTTCCTGGGTCGGTTGAGCGGTTTGGCTTCCCGGTTCTATCGGGCTGGGCTGAACTGCCTGATTTTCATAACCCGGCAGAGGGCTTGGCGTTGCTTCAATCGGCTGTACAGTGGGGGTGGCTTGTCCCTCGTTAAGCCGCTGCTGTTCTTCATCCGTCAGATCTCTCTGGGACAGGCGAATCTCCACGCGGCGGTTCTGAGCCCAGAACTTTTCTTCATAGCCCTCCACATAGAGCTTGTTGCTGGAGTAGCCCACCACCGACAGCTTTTCTTGGGGCACGTTGCATTGCTGCACAATGTATTTGAGCACCGTAAGCGCCCGATCGGTAGAAAGCTCCCAGGAGAAGAGGTTGTTCTTGTTGGGTTTACCCTCGACAATTTTAGCAGTATGGCCGCTGATCTCGATACCCTCGATCAAATCGTAGGACTCCAGGATGACATTGCTGATGCTGTTGAGGATAGGGTAGGCGCCATCCTTGAGAACTGGCGAATCCGGGTAAAAGAACACGCCCTCACGGAAACGAAGGTAGATGGAGTCTGCTACCTTTTCCACGCTCACCTGGTCTTCGTAATCGTTCTCCTCCAACAAATAGCTTATCTTTTCAAAGAGTGCCGCATAGGTGGTGGGTACAGCTTCGACATCAAAACCGGGCCGGGAAGTGGCGCCGGGCTGATAACCCGTAAATTCAGGTGTCTGGGTCGCTTCAGGCGGTTGGCTTGCTTCGGCTTCTTCGCCGTTAGATTCCTCAGAGCCGGTTTCACCGGGGGCTTCTTCTGTGGGCGCCGGGGTTACGACAGTCCCATCGGGGAGGGTGATCGACAAACCGGAAAGCTCCTCGATCGTCATCCGTTCGCCCTCTCCGGCCTCTGTTACATTGAATGTTTTTGCGAAAGCGGCAGCCAGCCTTTCAAATTTCCCTAGGTCAACAACACTCATGATATATAGGACCATGAACATAACCAGAAGGTTGTTCATCAGGTCGGCATATGTATACAGCCATCTTTCGTGGTTCTCGTGTTCTTCATGAGGAGCGTGCTTGCTCATGCCAGTTTTTCCTTTCCGCCTGTCTTATGGCAGAGGATAGAGAGCTTGCCTCATGATAAGCAATCTCCCCATGCCCCAAATGGGCCTCAAGCCTCAGTAGACCGTCCCCGCGTGCCTGATTGCATCTTTTGGCGCGCCTGTTTGGAGGGATCGAGGATGAGATAGGTGGAAAGCTGTTCTTCCAGCATCCTGGGGTTCACACCGTTACGAATGGCGCAAACGCCTTCAATGATCATTTCCTTTTCCAACCGATAGGCGGAAAGCCGCCCCTTCAGCTTTGTGGCGCCCGGAAGGAAAACAAGGTTTGCCAGCAAAACGCCGTACAGGGTGGCAACAAAAGCCGTACCGATGGCTTCTGTCATGGTTTCGGGGGAGGCCATACCGCCAGACAGCACGTTGACCAGACCCGTCAGGGTACCGATCATGCCCAGCGCCGGGCCGAAGCCGCCCAATGATTCCAGCATGCTGATGTTGCCGCGCTTGTTTTGCTCATACACATAGATGTCATTTTGAAGGATATCGTTGATCCTTTCCGGCTCGGAGCCGTCGACGACCATGAGAATGCCACGCTTGAGGAAGGGATCAAGCTTTCCGGCGGCATCGCCTTCGGTGACTGCGCGTTCCAGGCTCAAAAGGCCGTTTTGGCGGGCAGTCTTAGCCAGCTCGATCAGGTATTCAATGGTTTGGCTGATGGTCGATTTGGGGCTTTTGAACAGCTCGCCGAATGTTTTGGGAAGCTGCTTGAGCCGGTCAAGGCCGAAGGCCATGCAAAGAGCGCCAAGACCGCCGCCAACAACGATCATTGCGGCGCTGACTCTTAAGAGCGACATGATATGCCCATTGTCCAAGATAAATGCAAAAAGTATAGCCCCGATCCCTACGACAATACCAAACAAGCTGGCAATATCCATTTGGCATCCCTCCCGGTTTTCTCGCCAAACCCACTATCGGCGTTTTATTTGGAACCGTCTCGGATGTGTACGCCGCTTGCGGCGGCAGCCTGTATCGCGTAACTGCTGTCGATCTTGCGCTGGGCGCGTGTGCGGTCCAGCTGTGCCCTGATCTGATCATCCAGAGCCTTGGCGCGGGCGTTCAGCCTTGCGTCAAGCAGTGCGCAATTTTGAAGCAATTTTTGGGTATCCAAAAGCCCACGCGCGATCCCTTTACCCCAGTCAGGGCAGGGGAAGCTTGTAAAGTCAAACTTGAGGAAACTAGCAAGGATGGCTCTGGATCCCTCATCAAGCAGCTGGGCAGCATCGCTTAACTTCGCATTGATCAGGTCCACCTGCTCAGTAAGCTGGGCACGTTCATCCAGCTTCTTGGAGAAACCATCTACATCGCCGCTGTCCAGGCACTCCATTGCTTCCACTGACAATATCGGGTAGGTTTTGAGCAGGCCAAAGCGCTGCTGGACCAAAACATGGAGCTCCTGCAGCGCTTCGCTTTGGGGCTTTATCATTTTGCTACCCCGGCTTTACGGTTGAGTGTCTCAGCCTGCTTCCAGGTATCACGGAAGCCGCGGGTCATCTCCAGAATCCGCAGGATGGTTTCTTTGTCCTTTTTGATGTTTGCCTTGACAAGTTCGTCATAGATGTACTGGTACAGCGTGAAAAGGCTCTGGGAGATCTCGTAGTGCATATCCAGATGATCCGACAGGAACAGGTAAATGTCCTGCACATGGGTGATCGCGTTATGCGCACCGCATACATCCTTGCGATCAAGAGCCGCAGCCGCTTTGCTGAGGCTCACGATGGCCTGCTCGAACAAAAGCACGATCTGTTCGCCAGGCGTTGAGGCGCACACGGACTGCGACTTGTACTTTTGATATTGTGCCGCCAGTGTTGTCATCCTTGCTCCCTCCTATTTACTGCTGCTGCCCACCGAGCATGTTCGCAAGCCATGATGACTGGGAATTCAACTTGGAAAGCGCCGTTTCCATAGCGCTGAACCGCTTATAATAATTGTCCTCCTTAGTGGCGAGCTGATCGTTCAAACGGTCGATCCGGTCTTGAATGTCCGACAGGCGCTTGCGATATTCACTTTCACCAAGATAGGCGCTGTTGGGGCTGCCCACCAGAGTGATCAGCATGCCCTTTTTGCCGACAGTATTCAGGTTCTTGGCAAGAATGTCACTTAGGCGGCCGAGAACGCCGGACTCGTTAAAGCGCTTTGCCTGCTGCTCGGCACTGGCATACTGGGAATAGGAGATGGAACTGGCCTGGGTAAGCAATCCCAGCGTCTTTTCGGTGTCGCTGTTCAGCGCTGCCCGGAGCTTGTTTTCATCCAGGTGAAGCTTGCCTTTTTCCTGATAGGCGTAGGCACCGGTAGAGATCCCGATCTCGGCCAATATCCCCAGGTTGCTTCCCGGCTCGCCAAGCTTTTGGACAACAGAATACATGCTGCTCTTCAGTTCCGCTTCAATGGACCGAAGTGTCGTATCTCCGCGCAGGATACCGCTCTTGGCTTTTTCAGTCCAGAGCTCGATATCCTTTTCGGACATTTCTTTTTTCTCATCATCCGACAGCGGCGTATAATCCCTGAAGCGCTCCGCAGAGGTCAAGGTGGTGATGGAGCCCAGCAGCTCGTTATAATCATCCACAAAGGCCTTGACATTTTCCACGATGGAATCTGTGTTGTAGGAAAAGTTTACGTTGATCCCTTCCTGCGCATCGCCGGAGGCTTTGCCCAGGAGTTTGACGGTCGCGCCATTAACGGTGAAGGAATTGGTGCTGCGTTGAACGGTCACCAGATCCTCTTCGTTGGTGGAACCATTGGCGCTCATGCGCACCACCGCATCGGTGCCGGCAGTATATGCTCCGCTTCCCAACAGGGCGTCCATCAAAAAGCCATGATCGTCCTGCACAGATATGGAAGAAGACGCGCCAGTTGTTTTTGAGGTCAGGGAAAAGCTGTCGGTGAGAGAGGAATAGCTCAGTGTAACGCCGGCTGCGCTGGCGTTCACGGCCTTGATGACATCATTTACGGTGCGGCTGCCCGAAAAGGAGAAGCTGGTGCCGTTGATGGTGAAATTGACGTTCTGATCATCAGGCGAAGTAAAGACTTCCTTGGCGAAGCCAGCCTGCGCAAGGGTCATGTTCAGCTCCAGCCTGTTGCTTGCGTAACTGCTAAAATCCAGAATGCCCGTTGGGTTGCTGGCGGTATCAGTGGGCACGCTTATGCGCAGCGAGGAATTTTGCGAATCAAGGGAAAGGGCCGTCCCATCCAGCGTTACATTGACCCTGCCCGCGCCAAAGGCGGCAGTTAGCTGGGAATTGAGCTCATCCTGCACATCTGCGGCAGTTGTATAGATGCGCGGGGAAAAGCTCACGGTCTTGTTGACACCGTCCAATGTGACGACGATGCTCTTCCCTGAAAGGTCCGCAAGGGCGTCGGTATTGACAGAGATCTGCGGGGCGGCGGTGACAGCCTGGTTGCTCGTAATCTTCGCGCCGGAAGCCAAGCTTAAAATATCGGCGATATACATGGAGCCTTCGGTGGCATTGCTGCCGGCAGTGATAGAGACATAGGGGGAGTTGTAGGTGGCGGTGAGCGCATTCATCGAGCCGCCTATCAGCGAGCTGGAAGACGATGTGCCGAAGTATTTGCTTTGGAAAGCGCTAAGCTTTGTCGTAATCTCCTGGTAGTATTCCTGCTTCCACTCCAGAAGAGATTTTTGCTTTTTAACTTCATCGACCTTGAGCTTTTCAACCTTCATAAGGTCGCTGACAATGCTATCGGTGTCGAGCCCGGAGGCCAGACCGGACAGCCGTAAGGTGCTTCCGCTGATTGTTGACATAGGATTTCCCTCCTTGGAAACGGTCCATTGTACGCAGTTTGCTGCTTAATGAATATATCGGACATTTTTCGATGGTTGTTTAGCTATCATTAAGAATAGATTGAGAATATTTCGCCCATCTTGGCGTAAAGTACAAAAAAATGACTAATAGCATCAATTTTGGATTTTGAAAGGAGTATTTTACGTTTTAATTAAGAATTAATGCTCATTCATGCGACACCTGAGAATAAAGGGGAACTGGAGAACACAGGCGCCGCAAAAAAGCATGCCCCTGTGTTCTCTCATACACATGCGTGACTATGCATTTTCATACATCAAATGTGCTTAGTTAACCTAACCTGACGTTAGCCAGCAGCCCCGTGACCACATCGTCCATCAGGGCCATGACGCAGGGCTTGCCTTTGTCGGCCTTGGCCTGGAGGGCGATCTCATCGGATTGGAGGTTCGTTGGCGCGCTTTGGGCCTGAAGCACAAGTAGCGGGCAGTTTTCGCTGCCGATGCGCACGCACCCGGCCACCGCTAAGCCATTGGAGCCGTTTTTGTTGAAGGTGAAGCATTTGACGCCCTTGCCGTTGCGGCCCTGGGTATCAAAGTCCAGGGCCAGCAGGCGTTTGGCGCTGCCCCGGTCGCTGAGCAATACCAATTGGTCCTGCTTGGCCACCTGGCCGCCCCATACGAGGGCATCCCCTTTATCCAGCTGCATGCACTTGACGCCGCCGGTGGCCCGTCCCATGGCGGGCACGGTGTCGCTTGCAAAGCGGATGCACATGCCTCCCCGGCTGATGAGCAGGATGTCATTTCCTTCTTCCATGGGGAAGACGGACAAAAGCGAATCGCCATCCTTCAGGTTGATGGCGGCAAACTTCTGCCTGCGCACATCATACTCGCTAGCGGCGGTGCGCTTGACCATTCCCAGGGCGGTGATGAACAGCAAATCCGGCTTGCCGGCCAATTCGGAGGATTTGACACACATCAACTGGCACAGGCTTTCGCCTTCCTCTAACCCGGCCAGCACGCCGGAGAGGAGAACGCCTCTGTCTTTGGGCCTGTTGGCCTCCGGCAGGCTTCCCACGGCCAGAGGATAGCAATTGCCCAAGTTCGTGAAGAACAAAAGCGTATGGTCCGTGAGGGTGCTAAACAGGAATCGCGAAACCTCGCTGATACCCGCTTGAGCGTCTGCGGGCGGCAGCTTTTCGTAGAATTTGGGGTACATGCGCTTGAGCTGTCCGCCGTAG
>JAEWAH010000268.1 GCA_023391725.1 Bacillota bacterium
CCCTTTGGAAACCTTCGGGCGGCGCGACCAGGGCTTTCCGGTCGCCCTTTGGAAACCTTCGGGCGGCGCGACCAGGGCTTTCCGGTCGCCCTTTGGAAACCTTCGGGCGGCGCGACCAGGGCTTTCCGGTCGCCCTTTGGAAACCTTCGGACGGCGCGACCAGGGCTTTCCGATCGCCCTGGACCTTCGGGGGCATCAAGAAAATTTCTTTCAAATTTTCTCCGCCACGCGCAGCTTGGCGCTGCGGGCGCGAGGGTTGCGGGCTACTTCCTCCTGGGAGGGCTTGACGGCTCCTCCCGCCAGCACACGGGCAACGGGCTTGCGGCCGCAGGTGCACACCGGAGCCCTGGGCGGGCAGACGCAGGGGTTCTGCATGGTACGGAAGGCCTGCTTTGTAAGCCTGTCCTCCAGGGAGTGGAAGGTGATCACGCACAGCCTTCCGCCGGGCTTTAGGCAGTCCATAAAATCGGAAAGTGCCTGGGACAAAGGGGCCAGTTCATCGTTGACGGCGATGCGGATGGCCTGAAAGGTCCGCCGTGCGGGATGGCCGTCATCTTTCATCCTGACGGCCTTGGGGATGGCGTCATCGATAATGCGCACCAAATCCCCGGTGGTAGCAATGGGTGTTTCCCGGCGCCGCTTGATAACGAATTCTGCGATCCGGGCCGCCCATCTTTCCTCGCCATATTCAAATAGTACCCTTGTCAGTTCCTGCTGGGAGACACCGTTCAGCCACCCGGCCGCGGTGATCCCGGAAGTCACGTCCATACGCATATCCAGAGGAGCATCCTCATGGTAGGAAAAGCCCCGCTCCGGGGTATCCAGCTGGTGAGAGGACACCCCCAGGTCCAGCAGCGCCCCGTCTAGAAACGGCGCATGGACATCCGCCAGCAGTTCTTTTGCCTCATGGAAATTGCCATGGATGGGATGAAACCCCGGATACCCTTGGAGCCGCCGGGAGGCCGCCGCAATGGCCGAAGTATCCCGGTCAATGCCGTACAAAAACGCGCCTTCTCCAGCAAGGCGCAATATCGCCTCGCTGTGTCCGCCGCCGCCCAGGGTGCCGTCGGCATATATGCCGCCGGGCCTAGGCGCAAGCCATTCCAGGACTTCCGAAAGCATCACCGGCTCATGATGAAATTCCATGGAACCTCCGTGTTGGTGTGGTAGGGGGTAAAATAGGCAAGGGAAGAAACGCCGCCTGCGGGCGGCTACACCTCATCCAGCGCTTCGCGCCACCTTCCCCTCAAGGGGAAGGCTTTTGGTAGGTGCAAATACGAACGTACAAATGCCGTTTGCTATACCATAAGAATCACTTAGCGCGACCTAATTAAGAAGTAAGCTTCAATCAGCACGAACCTCTGTTACCTACGCAAGGCTCTCATCCTTCACGCCCAGCAGGCTGCGCAGCGCTCCGGCCATGTACAGCGAGCCTGCGGCGATGATCACGCCATCCGGTCCCGCCAGCTTGATTGCTTGATCAAGCCCCGCCTTCAAATCCTCGGCTTCCTCGGCCTGGCAGCCTTCCTCCCGCAAAAGCGCGGCCAGCTCCCCAGCAGGCATGGCCCGGTGGTTATCTGGGGTGATGGTCACGGCCGCAGGAGCCAGCGCCGCCATATCCCGTATCATGGCCTCGCTTAGCTTTTCCCGAAGGACCCCGGTAAGCAGCACCCGCTTTTCTTTGTGCAAGAAAAGTTCTACAAATTTCTGCAGCGCCTCCACACCTTGCGGGTTATGGGCGCCGTCCAGGAGCACCCGGGGCGAAGTATGTATCCATTCCAGCCGGGCGGGCCAGCGAACCTTTGCCATCCCCCGGCACATGGCCTCCCTTGTCACGTGGAAGCCCGTGAGCACATCCAGGGCTGAAAGCGCCGTCAGGGCATTCTCCACTTGGTGCAGTCCAGGCAGGGGGATCAATACATCCTCCATCAGCCTGCCGGGCAATACAAAGTCCGCGCGGCTCCCAAAGGCGTCCGCCTGATGGAATACCGCCTGCCGGTGCCGCAGAGAATAAAGGGGTGCGCCCTTCTCTTCAGCGGCTGCGCGCACCACCGCCTCCGCCTCCGGACGTGCGGGATACAGCACCACCGGGACGCCAGGTTTTATGATACCCGCCTTTTCCCCGGCGATCTTCTCAAGCGTATCCCCCAAATAGGCCATATGGTCCATGCCCAGGGCCGTGATCACAGATACCAGGGGTGTGATCACATTGGTGGGGTCCAGCCGCCCGCCCAGACCCACCTCGATCACCGCGATATCGACTTTCGCTTCATGAAAGATCAAAAACGCGGTAGCGGTGCCCAGCTCAAAGGCGGTAGGGCGGATCCCCTGATCTTCAAGGGAATCCGCCGCCTGTTTCACCCGGGTTACGGCATCGGCCAGCACGGTATCCGACACGGGCATGCCATTCAGGCGGATGCGCTCATTATACACCTGCAGGAAAGGCGAGGTATACAGGCCTACCTTCAGTCCGCAGGCCCTAAGCATGCTGTCCAGCATGGCGCACACGGAACCCTTGCCGTTGGTACCGGCCACATGGATACAGGGCGCCGGGGTCATGGGCAATTGCAGTTTTTCCAAGAGAGCCCGGGTGTTTTCAAGCCCGTTCTTCGCCCCGGTGTACTGGGCGCCATGGATATAAGCTATCGCTTGGGCGGCGTTCATTCGCCCATCCCCTTTAGTTCGGCGATACGCTTTTCCAGCGTTGCCGCCATGGTTTGGTTGGCAGCCAGTTTTTCTTTCTCCTGCTCCACTAATTGGGCCGGGGCCTTGCTCACAAAGCCGGGATTGTTGAGCTTGCCCTCCGCCCGGGCGATCTCGGAAAGCAGGTTCTCTCGCTCCTTTTGAAGCCTTGCGATCTCTTTTTCAAAGTCCACCAGGTCCCCCAGGGGGATGAAGAGCTCTCCGGCAGCACACACAGCGCTCACCGTCTTTTCAGCGATGGCGGCGCCATTTGCCAGAACTTCGCTGGCGGACACTCCGGCCAGGCGCTGGAAGTATTGCTCAGCGCCAGAAAGGGTTTCCGCCCAGCCTTCGGCAGGCTTGAGCATAAGACGGGTACGTTTTCCGGCAGACACATTCATTTCGGCCCGGAGGTTGCGGATGGTCTTGATCATGTCCATCACGCCCTGCATATGGCCTTCTTCCTCGGGGAAGTCATAGCTTTTCTCCAGCTTGGGCCAGGCGGACAGCATCAGGAAGCCGTTTGTCCCGGGCAGGCTTTTGTACACCGCCTCGGTAAGGAAAGGCATAAAGGGGTGCAGGAGCTTCAATAACGCTTCCAGCACGTACACCAGCACCGCCTGGGCCGTAGCACGGCTTTGGGCGTCCTCTCCCATCAACCTGCTCTTGGAAAGCTCGATATACCAATCGCAGAATTCCGACCAGGCAAAGTCATAGATCTTTGAGGCGGCCAGGCCGAAATCCCCGTCCTCCATGTGGGCGCTCACTTCCCGGATGGCCTGCTGGCAGCGAGAAAGGATCCACATATCGGGCAATTGCAGCGCTTTGCCATTAAGCTCTTCCCTGCTTTGCGTATACATGAGCACAAAGCGGGAGGCGTTCCATACCTTGTTGGCAAAATTCCGGGCCGCCTCCACCTTTTCGGTGGAATAGCGGGTATCGTTGCCGGGGCTCACGCCCATGGCCAGGGAAAACCGCAGCGCGTCGGCGCCGTACTGCTCGATGACATCCAGGGGATCCACGCCGTTGCCCAGCGACTTGGACATCTTCCGACCCTTGTCATCCCGCACCAGGCCGTGCATAAGCACGGTGTGGAAAGGCGTCTCCCCCATCTGCTCGATGCCGCTGAAGATCATCCTGGCCACCCAGAAGAAGATGATATCATACCCGGTCACCAGCACGTCGGTGGGATAGAAGTACTTCAAATCTTCCGTCTGCTCGGGCCAGCCCAGCGTAGAAAACGGCCACAAGGCGGAAGAGAACCAGGTGTCCATCACATCCTCGTCCTGATGGATATGCGTGCTTCCGCATTTGGGGCATTTTGCTGGATCCTGCTTGCTCACGGTCATTTCGCCGCAATCGTCGCAGTACCAGGCGGGGATGCGGTGGCCCCACCACAATTGGCGGCTGATGCACCAATCACGGATGTTCTCCATCCAGTTGTAATAGGTCTTGGAGAAGCGTTCCGGCACGAAGTTCGTCTTGCCGTCCTTCACCACCTGGATGGCGGGCTCTGCCAATGGTTTCATC
>JAEWAH010000008.1 GCA_023391725.1 Bacillota bacterium
CCGCGCCCCAGCCACCCACAGCCACCACAGGCAGGATGTTTGGATGCTTGCTGATATACTTCTGGAACGTTTTGATGGCTTTCCAGTGGCTGCCGGAAACCTTCCCATCACGGATCAGCGCGAAGGAGTAATTCATCTGATTGATATAGGCGGCGTCCTCATCCCGAAGCTTTACGCTGCTTCCCCTGTCAAACACATAAGCAGAGACCACTTGTGGTGTTCCTCCTTCATTTGTATCTTCCGTAATCACCACCGGCTCTGCGTCCGCGGGCCCGGCGGCTGGAAAAGCGGTGAGCACAAGGCAGCAAGCCATGGCAAGGCTGACTGCGCCCATCCACCATTTCCGGGGGAGCGTTCCCCCTTTGAAAATCTTCAAAAGCTCGTCCTCCCGTTTTTTTATCGCTATCAGGCGGGATATCGCCGCTTTTGTAGTATGCGGAAACGCTTGTTTCCATGGGCATAATAATACCATATTTCCTGCGTATAAAACAGTGTTACATTTTGCAATGGCAGGTATTTCAACGGTTTTTGCCAAGGCTTTACACTATCCGAGGCCGGGCAAAGCCGCATTTCCCCTTGACAGGCACAAAGCCATGCAGTATGGTATACGGGGAATGGGAGAGGATGATATGTTGTTTATCGGCATCTGCGGCGCCAGCGGGAGCGGAAAGTCTACCCTGGCGCAGGAGCTTTGCTGCGCTATCGGCGCAAGCTGTCTGGTCATCAATCAGGACGCCTACTACAGGGATCATCCCAGCCTTTCCTTTGAGGAGCGCTGCCTGCTCAATTACGACGAGCCTGAGATCTTCGATCATGACCTGCTGCTTGAGGATATGGAGGCGCTGCTGAACGGGCAGCCCATTACCCGCAAGGGGTATGACTACTCCCAGCACCGCCGGGCGGATTCCTGCGATCTGCTTTACCCCTGCGATGTGCTGATCCTGGAAGGGATCCACGTGTTTTATGACGAGCGGCTGTGCGAGAGGATGTATCTTAGGCTGTATATGAGCGTGGAGCCGGATATCTGCCTTCTTCGCCGCATCCAGCGGGACATTCTGGAGCGCGGGCGGCAGATCGATAACATCTCCCATCAATACCTGACCACCGTCAAGCCCATGTATGATAAATATGTGCGCAATTATATCAGCCAAGCGGACGTAATCGTGGCCCACGGCGGGAAGAACGCCCGAATCGTAGATATCCTGGCCGGGTACGTGAGGGACGAGCTGTTGAGGCGTGAATCCGTCGAGCAGGCATTATAAGAGCAAAACCTTTTTGTATAGATAAACGATGATTTAGCGGACCTTCCCCTTGAGGGGAAGGTGGTGCGCTAGCGCCGGAAGAGGTGTCGGTACGCACCAGCTTCGGAAATGATGCATCCTCCTCCCCAAAAAGGACACCTTTTCAGTCGCCTGCGGGCGACAGCTTCCCCTCAAGGGGAAGCCTTTGGGCGCTTTCTTTCCACCCAGCTTGATGCGCTTACCAAACCGCTAAATCATCGTTTACCAAAGGGAAGCCAAGATTCATGCCACCTCCTGCTGAAGATGAAAGCGGGGCCTGCACAACTGCAGGCCCCGCTGTATTATTTGGTTTCAGGCTTTTACCCGGAAATACTGCTGGCATCCGTATCGCCACCCTTGGGCGGGAATGTGATAGACAATGTCAGGCCGTCCGGAGAGAGGCTCCATTGCGCGCCCATAATCGTTTCCAGGGCGGAGGTTGACAAGAGCAGTTCATCTTCAACTACCGCTGCCTGACCCGGCAGCAACTCCACCGGCAGACTGTCGGCCTGGATTTCTACCTGGGCGACCTGCCCGGCTTCATCCCGGCTATAGACGATATGGAGCGCATAACCTGCCGCCGTGACGGTGTAGGCGTCAGCATTCCCCTCTTCATCCAGGACCGTTTCCCAGGCCAGCAAACGCGCAAGCGTTGTAAAAGGTACAAGCGCTTCGGGCTCCGTTCCAGTTGCCTGATAGAGCGGGACGGTTCTCCCATCCTCATCCGTCAGGGCATTTTGCGCTCCGTTCACCAGGATCTGAGAACTTGCAAGCGCCGCGGGAGCGGGCGTAGGCGTAGGTTCTTCAACCGGCACTTCGGTAGGCGTCTGCGTCGGCTCCTCGGTTGGAACTTCGGTGGGGACCTCTGTCGGCGCAAGTGTAGGCGTAGGAGCCGGGGTAGGAGTAGGTGTTGGTGTAGAAGTCGGAGTAGGCGTAGCTGTCGGCGCAGGCGTAGGCGTTGCCGTCGGCGCGGGCGTGGCCGTGGGCGCTTGCGTCGGCGAAGCCGTAAGCCTGGGCGTACGCGTCGGTTTTGGTGTCGGTGTAGGTGTGGGCTTGGGGGTGCGGGTAGGCTTAGGTGTGGGACTGGGTGTTACATCCACAGGCGCGAAGACCACATCCCGGCTTTCGTAGAGGATGGTCTGCGTCCGCTGACCGGCCACGCCGTCCACAGACAGCCCGTTGTAGTATTGGAAACGCTCCACGGAGCGCTTGGATTGGTTGCCGAAAACACCGTCGACCTTTCCCTCATAGTATCCCAGTTCCGCCAGCCGCCTTTGCAGCTTTTTCACATCCTCACCCCGGGAGCCCACGGAAAGGGTACTGTACTCAGGCGAAGGCGTGAGGGTGGGTTCCGGAACGGGCGTGCGCGTAGGCTTGGGGGTAGGAACAGGCGTGGGTGTGGGCGAAGGCGTCACAATGGCCGTGGGCGTGGCCGCCGCCGGAGGCAGGTTGCTTGGCGCCGGGGCTGTCATCACCGAAGTGGAAAAGACCAGCGTCATGTACACCAGAAGGGTTTTGATAAGATCCATAGCGCAGCTTCCTTCCTCACACGTTTCTTCCGCCAAATAGACGGTGAAGGGGTGCAGATTCATCCATTTTTCGGGCAAAAATTCCCCTGTTTTTCAAATATGCAGCCGCCTTTTAAGCTCCTCCCGAAGCGGCTGGTGGGCCTGGATCAAAAACATCATCAGGGCGACGAAGCAGCAGGGCAGCATCACAAAGGGCGACCAGATGATCGTAAGGCGGCCAAGCATCCGGCTGGATACAAGCAGCTCCACCGTAAGTGAAAGAAAAGCGATCAAGGTCAGGCTCGTGGCAGGGATGGCCAGACCCCTGATCAGCCTCTGGCGGATGCTGGCGGTCATCCCAAGTACCAAAAGGGATGCCAGCAATATCACCGGCAGTACCACAGGCGTAAACCACCCCACCTGGCCGGACAAAAGCTCCACCATCCGCAAATACCCCAAAAGCACCAGGGAATCCATGGCGATGGTGATATAGATACGGTACCTTTTCACTATGATGGGCACCGCCAGCGCCACAAACAAAAGCGCCAATGCGCCCACGGGGTACAGCGACCAGGTGATCCCCCCGCCGAACAAAAGGTCGATCAGGATGCACACGCCAGCAGGCATCAGCACTGCCGTGCTGATCAGGCCCAGGAGATACCGCCTGTCCATCTCGAGGTCCTGTTCCTTGGTTCTCACAGGATAGGGCTTGGGCGTGCGCGGATCATAGGGGTGGACCGGGTTTTGCACCACCGTTCCACACAGCGGGCACTTCCCCTCCGCTTCTCCCAGCTTTACGCCGCATTCCACACAATAGGACATACTTTCACTCCTGATTGCTTTCCACAAGTACGGGAATACCGGCGTTCACAAGAAAACGCAGCGTCTCCCGCTCCAGGGTGGTTTCCCTTATGTTCCGGGAAAAGGCCATCGTCATTTCATCGCCAAGGCTCGAAGCGGAGCAATGACAGCGCCCGGAGGCCGCGGGGCCAAGGATGACCTCAAAGTGCTCCACATGGGGCCGCATCTCCGCGGGCAAGCTGAATGCGCCCAGGTTTGTCAGCGTTGCCGTGACCCCGGTTTCCCCAACTCTTTTAAAAACCCCGTTGATGATCAGGTTTTTTAGAAACAGGGGGCAGGCGCGGATGAAGGGGTTCCTTTCGGAAGCCACGTTGGTGGCGATGCCCGCCGCCAGGAATTTCCCGTTCAAAAAGTAACGCATATAATGGTGGGTCAGGCTCACCACTTCATCAAAAGCGTAGGTCCCATACTTGGGGTCTATGCCGGGATTGATGAAAAAGGAAAAGTTGCGAAGCGTTTTGGAAGGAAAGAAATTGCGCATGTTCACCGGGACAGATATCTTTACCGGAGATTTTTTGTCCCACCGCCCCCGCTGCTGCACCTGATAGCAAACGTAGATCATTACCGCCGTCAGGTATTCCGTAATGGAAACACCATAGGCCTTTGCGGCGCTTTTCAGCTTCTCTACCGGCATCCTGGCCACCGTCATGTGAAGGGTGTGGGATATCTCCTTCGTGGCCGGCAGATGATAAGCGCGGGTCTCTTTGCGCTTCTGCTTATAGCCCCTGGGCAGTCGGCTGTAGGCATCCTCCATTTCCTCCGGGTCCGGCGTTTCCTCGATATCAAGAACGCCCTCCGTGGCGGGCACGGGGATCCCAGATCTGCGAAGATATTGGGCGGCCAGTGTCTTCAAAAACACGATGCTCCCGCTG
>JAEWAH010000202.1 GCA_023391725.1 Bacillota bacterium
CAAAAGGTTCCCCCGAGCGCCTGCTGCCGCTGTGCCATATGACGGCGGAACAGCGCGAGACCGCAGGCCACAAGTTAATTAAGATGGGCCAGGAAGGTCTGCGTGTGATCGCGATTGGCCGGATGAAGCTCGCGAATGAGCAGGAGATTCCCTCGCAGTTGACAGACTGCAAACTCGAGTTCCTGGGCTTGATCGGCCTTGCCGACCCGCCCCGGGAAGGAGTTGCCCGGGACATCGCGCTGTGTAACCGGGCGGGTGTGCGGGTCGTGATGATCACCGGCGACAACGGTGTCACCGCCTCCTCCATCGCACGTAAGATCGGCATGAAAGATGCGGACAACATCATCACGGCGGATGCGCTTGAAAAAATGTCCGATGAGGAATTGCGCGAAAAAGTCAAAACCGTCAGCATTTTTAGCCGTGTCATACCCGAGCATAAGATGCGCATTGTGAAAGCCTTCAAAGACAATGGCGAGATCGTGGCCATGACCGGGGACGGTGTTAATGACGCGCCCGCGCTCAAGTACGCCGACATCGGCATCGCGATGGGCAAGCGAGGCAGCGAGGTCAGCCGCGAGGCCGCCGACCTGATCCTGATGGATGACAACTTCTCCACAATCGTCGATACGATCAGGGACGGCCGCCGCATCTACGGCAACATCCGCAAGGCCGTCGGCTATGTGTTCACAATTCACATTCCCATCGCGCTGTCTTCGCTGCTGGCGCCGATGCTGGGCATTGCCCCGGCTGGCTTGTTCCTTTTACCGCTGCATGTGATGCTTCTGGAGCTCATCATCGACCCGACTTGTTCCATCGTGCTGGAACGCCAGCCGGCTGAAGATGATATCATGGATCGCCCACCGCGCGACCCGAAAGAGCAGATGCTCACACGGAATGGTCTTGTCAAGAGCGTACTGCAGGGGCTCGCGGTCTTCGCCGCTGCCTTTGGCACGTACTTCTGGACGCTTTCGGGCAATCCCGCCAACGCGCCGGTGGCGCGCGCAATGGGGCTAGGCATCCTGATGCTTTCAAATCTCCTGCTGGTGCAGGTGAACTGCTCTGACCATGATTTCATTGTTCATTCCATTCGCCGTCTGGCGCGTGACAAGGTGATGTGGCTAGCAAATATCGGGACACTGGTTGGGCTTGCAGCTATCCTGTACACGCCGCTTGCAGGCGTGCTCAAGCTTGCACCGCTCTCAGGGGGGCAGCTGCTGATTGTTCTGGGCATGGCGATCATTGCTACGCTTTGGTATGATCTGGTGAAGGCGGTCAGAAGGATGAAGAAACGCGCGTAAGAGCGCCCATTTTTCGATTCTCTTATAGATTAGCCAGTCTGCGCACCCCGCTTTTGCGGGGTGTTCTTTGTTGTTTCCATATATGGTATAATTATCAAAAACAGATGCGCCGGGAGCAAAAGATGAAACGGATTTTCAAGGCCTACAAAGAACTGCTGGGGATCCTGTACGCGCAAAGCCCGTTTGTTGTCCTGTCAGCCTTTTTTGCCGCGGTGCTCACGGGCGCCGTCATACCCCTTTCCATTTGGGTCAACAGCCAAATTTTTAACCTGGGGCTGTCTGTGGCCAGCGGCGCCATGCCCTTTGCGGCTTACATCCCCTATCTTGGTTTGTTTGTGGTCATGACGCTCCTGCCCGTTGTGGTGGGGGACTTGTTCATTTATGGCTATATCGAGCCGCGCAGCCAGCTGATCCTGCGGACCGCCTTCAAAGGGAAAATGCTCAAAAAGCTGGAGAAGATGCGCTATGAACACCTGGAAAGCGCGGAATCCATGGAGATCATCGATAAGGCATACAACCGCACAGAAAATGCGGCCCGTCATATGTTCCCCATGTATGTGAAGGTCACGGTATCCTCCCTGATCGCCACCATCGGCACGCTGGGCCTCATTGCGTCGGTTCGCTGGTGGCTGCTGCCCACGATATTGCTTCCCTTTGCGCTGGATGTATGGCTTCACCAAAAATTCAATTACAATATATATGATGAGTTGGAATCCTATTGGCAAAAAGAACGGGAGTATTCCATCCTGGGCGACATGCTCAAATCCAGGGAATATGTGAAAGAGAACCGGCTTTTTCAATCCTCCGATTATCTTATCGATACATACCGCAAGCGCTTGAGCCAGCGCAACAAGGTATACGAGAAGTTCTATTTCAAGCATCTCAAGCGCAATTTTACCACCCAGAATGTGATGCGGCTTGCGCAGCTGGTAAACGCCCTGCTGCTTCTGTTCTTGTATATCAACGGAGACGTCTCTATTGGCCTTATGATCTCCCTCACCATCACCATTTTCACTTCTTTGTATTCCTGGGACGGCCTGGGGGGGTGCGCAACCCTTTTTGTGGCCAGCGGCTATCACATCAAGTTCTTTGAATTCTACGACAAATACTTTGCGCTGTCCGAAGATGAATACGGGGAGGATAATGAATTCCCCAAGGATTTTACCATCGAGTTTGACAACGTGCATTTCTCCTACCCAGGTTCAGAAAAAAAGATTTTGAAAGGACTTACTTTTACCATTCATCACGGTGAAAAAGTATCCATCGTGGGCGAAAACGGCGAGGGAAAGACAACGATGATCAAGCTGCTGCTGGGATTGTTTTCCCCCGACAGCGGCACGATCAGCGTGGGCGGGAAGCCGCTTTCCTCTTATACCCTCGCGGTGCGTCAAAAGCTCTTCGGCCCCGTTTTTCAGGATTTTGTGAAGTACAGCCTTTCCTTGAGCGAGAACGTCGGCGTAGGCGATGTGGTGCACGCGGACGACGGCCAAGCCATCCAAGCGGCCATGAAAAAGGCGCAGGTGGACCGTTTCTTATCCGATCTGCCAAACGGGGAAAAAACGCTGCTGGGAAGGGACTTTGAGGGCGGAGTCGATCTGTCGGGCGGCCAGTGGCAGCGCATCGCCATCGCAAGAGCCTTCATGGGCGACAAGCCCATCCTCATCCTGGATGAGCCCACCAGCCAGCTGGATCCCATGGCCGAAAGCCGGATCTATTCGGAGTTCAAGCAGATGTCCGAAGGCAAGACCGCGATCTTCATCACCCACCGGCTTGGCTCCACGTTAATCACCGACAGGATCCTGGTCATATCCGACGGGCGTGTCACCCAAACCGGCTCCCATGAGGAGCTGATGGCGCAGGGCGGCTTGTATGCCGAAATGTTCCAGTCGCAAAAGCAGTGGTATATGAGGAACGCGGAAGGGGTGAGCGCGGATGATGTCTGACCGCACGAGCCAAATCGAACGGGAGGTCCAAAAGGAGCGCAAGCCGGGCCTTTCGTATCTATTGCGCCTGTGGAAATACGTTTTTTCTTCCACAAAGCTGATCAGCGTTATTTATTTGGGCGCTTTCATCGTATTGTCCCTCCTGCGCCCGCTGCTGGCCTTCCTGTGGGGTGACTACATTCAGGCATCGGAAGCCTATACTGTAAGCAGCCAGATCGTGCCCGCCGTCCTGCTGGTATCGGGCTACTTTGTCATCAATTTCCTGGCCGGGTTGATCAACCGCTATGTGATCCCACGGGAGGAGATTGAGCGGCTGGATGTGATCCAGGCCAACCATCAGCAGGAGCTGCTCCATGCCAAGATGTACAAAAAGATGTCCTCCATCTCCGCAGAGCATCTGGAGATCGCCAAGATCAACGATACCATTGCCCAGGTCTTTTCTTTTGTGGGAAAGCGGTGGGAAGGCATGAACCAGCAAGTCATGCTGAAAAGTTATATCGTCATCGCAAAGATCGTGTCCGTCCTTTCCATTGCGGCCTCGCTGTACATCTTTAGTCCCTGGCTGTGTTTGATCGTGCTTGTGGCTCCGCTGCCCTCCATCTGGTCGCTGACCATGGGGCAAAAGCTGCGCTTTAAGTTCATTAAAGACAATACGAAGCTTACCCGCAGGACGGAATACTTTCAAAAGCTGATGCTCTCTGGCGCAGGGAAGGAGCTCAAGGCACTTGGGCTGCATGATTTCATCTTTCAAAAGTGGAAGGACGCTGCCGACGAGTACACGCTGAAGGAGCAAAAGCTGATCAGGACGCAGGCACTGCTGG